>JAFAXJ010000011.1 GCA_019241095.1 Verrucomicrobiota bacterium
GCGTTTGTCCAACCCATGGATTGCGGAGCCAAGATCTGTGTGCGGATCGGCCTGGCTCCAAATGCACGCCGAGCAGTAATTGATTTCACCGGGACCTCGACCCAACAGCCAAACAATTTCAATGCGCCGTCAGCGATCGTGCGCGCGGCAGTCCTCTACGTATTTCGCACGCTGGTTGATGATGATATCCCATTGAATGACGGCTGCTTGGAAGCTATCGAGCTCATCATTCCAAAGAACTCGATGCTGGCGCCCAGTTGGCCGGCGGCGGTTGCTGCAGGCAACGTGGAGACTTCCCAAGCAATCACCAACGCGCTTTATGGCGCACTTGGCGTGCTGGCAGCCGGGCAGGGCACCATGAACAATGTTACCTTCGGCAACGACCGCTACCAGTACTATGAAACGATCTGCGGAGGCGCCGGTGCCGGCCTGGGCTTCGATGGCGCTTCTGCGGTCCACACCCATATGACCAATTCCCGGCTCACCGATCCAGAAATTCTTGAAATGCGATATCCGGTTTTGGTGGAGGAGTTTCGCTTGCGCTCTGGTTCCGGGGGTACGGGACATTGGCGAGGCGGTGATGGAGTGGTTCGCCGGATTCGTTTTCAAGAAGCGATGACCGTCGCAATTTTGGCAAATCATCGGCGGGTACCGCCGTTCGGTTTAGCGGGGGGTTCTCCCGGCCGGGTCGGCCGGACATTCGTGACCCGCAGCAATGGTGACCATTTCGATCTAGGAAGTTGCGGAGAAACCAGCGTGCAGGCAGGAGACAGCATTATTATAGAGACACCAGGCGGGGGCGGCTTCGGCGTCGGGCTAACCTTCAACACAGTAGTCTGAACCCAAAGATCACGAGTCGCCCAACCCATCGCCCTGAGCCGGGCAGGCTGAAGCCCAAGATCCATGCGTTGGTGGACGGACGGGGCCGCGCGCTCAAATGCTGCTAAGCGCTGGGGATGTGGCCGACACTCCCTACGGCGATGTCGCTTTAAGTTGCCAAAAACAGCGTTCTCCAAAGCGGTCGGTGGCATGCTCGACTTAAACGAGCGATACTTCCACTTATGAACATACCGAAAACGATGCGCGCGATCGCGATGGATAATTACGGAGGTAAGGAGGTCTTGCAATGGCGCGAAATGCCGGTCCCGGCTGCTGACGAGAATGAATTACTCATTAGAGTGGAAGCGGCAGGCGTTGGAGTTTGGGACGTGCTCGAGCGAGAAGGCTTTTTGAAAGAGATGGCCCCGGCTGCCTTTCCCCGGATCATCGGCGCTGATGGCTCCGGGACGGTGGCCGACGCGGGTAAAGATGTGCGCGACTTCAAAGAGAATGACAAAGTCTATGGCTACTCCTTCCTTAACCGTAAAGGGGGTTTTTATGCGGAGTATGTGGTCCTACCGGAAGAACAAATATCCCACGTGCCAGATGGAATCAGCATGATTCAAGCAGGCGCTCTTGCCGTGCCCGGTCTGACGGCGTTGCACGGCCTGCACAGCGCGCTCGAACTGCAAGCGGGTCAGCGCATCTTAGTTTTCGGTGTCGGTAGCGTCGGACATTCAGCGGTACAGCTCGCCAAACGGTTGAAAGCGCACGTCTTCGCGGTTGCTTCTGGAGATGACGGTGTCGCTTTGGCGCGAGCAGCCGGAGCGGACTATGCATTTAATGGAAAGGGCGACGAGGACCTAGCCGGTGCCATTCACGAATTCGCGCCCGGGGGTTTGGATGGCGTTTTGGCTACCGCAAACGGAAAAGGGCTGGATTCGGCGATTGGCGCGATCCGATCCGGCGGGCGGCTTGCCTATCCGACTGGTGTCCAGCCCGAGCCCAAGGCTCGAAGCGGAGTCGACGTGAAGGTCTTCAATGGCACTCCCGATCGCGAAATGTACGATCTTTTGAACTCCTTGATTGAGGCCGGCCCGTTCGAAGTCCAGGTGGACGAAACTTTTCGGCTGCAAGACGCGGTGCGCGCGCAGGAGGCGATGGAGAAGCATCACCTTGGTCGCATGGTGTTGCTGGCAGGAAGCTAGGAGGCCGGGGTGTTCCGGGAGATGAAGGCACTCTCAGTTGCCTGATCGAGGCACCCAGGAACGATAGGGACGAGCTCCGCCGGCGTGAATACGCACAAGATAGGCAACCAGAGACCTCGAACGACTCGTCCCTGCACAGGAACGTAGCGCTTTTGTGTCCGGTGATCGACGCCGCTAATTGCCCCGCCGTTCTTCGTACCATTCCCGGCGATTGTTCGAGGTGGTAACCCTCGGCGCACGACCGATCCATTGCGAGACAAGCATGATCATCATTGTCAAGACCAGGGTGCATGCCGCAAAAAGCCAGGCAGCGCTCACCGCGTTGAATCCTGTACCAGTGTGTTGCCAAAGTGACCCGAGCAGGAGCCCGCAAACTGCTGCTCCAAAAACGTTGCCGAGATTTAGAAGCATTCTCTGCACTGCACCGATGGTTCCCTGGAACTCTGGAGGGACACTAGCCATCAATAAATCCAAATTAGGCGTTTGGTAAATGCCATAACCGATTCCATAGAGAAACAGCAGGGCGAAGAGCATTGCCAGGTTTGCGGACATGTCGCTCAACCGGAAACAAGCGATACACATTACCCCCTGACCAAGAACCATCAGCCTGCTCGCGCCGTGTCTAGCAATAAGCTTACCGGAAACACCTGAGGTTGTAACGATCCCTAACGGGGCAGCCAGACAAATGCTGCCCGTTTGCCACGAAGATAAATGATGGATTTTTTGCAATAGAAACGGAGGCACAATAAAGATCACTGCGATGCTGACACTGACACAAACAACTGCCTGCATCGCGGCAAAAACCTGTGGCTGCCTAAGAAGCGTAAAATCCAGGATAGGCGACGAATACCTTGTCTCCCAAATCAGGAAACAAATTATGAACGCGAAGAAAATGCCACACCACAAAAATGTATTAACACCCTGTTGATCTCCGCAAACCTCCAAAATATGGAGTAAGACGAAAACGCTAAATCCCAGCATTAAAGAGCCGGGAATATCGAGGCGCACACGCTTGTTAAACACCGAATGCTTCCATAACAAAAGGCAACCGACAACCCCGGCTAAACAGATCGGGATGTTGATCCAAAAGACAGGGCGCCATCCTACCGTGGAGAGCATTACTCCCCCGATGCATGGCCCTAGGGTGGGTCCAATGCCTAAGATGCTTAACAGAATTCCCAGGGAGAATCTGCGGCGTTCAGGGCGAATGAGTGTTGTCACTAGCGCGGCAGCCGTTGCTTGCATCATCGCCCCGCCGAGGCCTTGAACGGCGCGCGAAGCGTT
>JAFAXJ010000027.1 GCA_019241095.1 Verrucomicrobiota bacterium
GGTCTGCTCCGAAAAGAGATGGATCGCGTGCCGGAGATATTTATCACAAGCCCACCGCTGATGAACTTGTCGTTTTTTACCCGAGCGTACGGTTACTGGCGCTGTTCCACCAAAGCTTTGCAGAGCTTGTCCATTTCCTTCGAAGCGCTGACGATCGTCGCCAATTTCGGCCAGTAAGCGTGGTGCGATCTTGGGCCCGGCTCCTGGTAAGGAACCAACCAGATTGCGGATTTATCGCCAAAGAATCGAGGAACTTTTTTCGCAGCATCCCGATCTTACCGAGTGGCAGTCAGTACATCAATACAGAGGATCTTCGGGATATACTTGGGTTGGCAGAATCAAGGATGTCTCAACCCCAATTCTACCTTCGAACCGTGGCAACCTGGCTGGAGTCCAAAAGCTTTTTGGAGTGCTTCCTCAAGCTCTTTAGTGACCAATTCTCATGAAGCGTCGATAACGAGGAATGTCTTTCCGCTAAAGGTCTGCACGCATTTTAGAGGCGGCTATCCTGATAGTTCGACTATCACTATGATCGTCGTGGCCAAAAGTGTTAGCCGAAGACATGGAAAGAGTTCGATATTGCTGCTCCTGCGTTGATCACATTAGAATCCTGAATTAATCGGCCATTAGCGGAACCTCAGGATTTTAAAGGACTGCTAGCCCTTGATCGCTTACTGTTTGTATTCTTACCAGATGAGAAATGGAAACCGGCATAAGGTACAACTAGGCGCATAGTTTATGCCCAAGCTAATCATCCCCGTCGGACACCTTTCTTAGCGTGCTGAATTCGGACTAATTGTTCTTGCAAGGTCTTCCGCTAACTTACAATCATCAGTGCCGCCTCATCCAGAGCAGCTTCGTACGTCCAATCGTTTCGTAGGTCTCCCGTAATGAGACAAACTTTCCCTTTTGGAAAAACCAATGCACGTGTGCGCAGGAGATCAATCTCTAAAGGAAGATCTAAAAAAATATTGCTCACGAGGAATTGCCACCGCCTTTCGAGATCCTCTATTGCAATAGGAGGAAACAAAAGCATAATCTTCGAACGAAACCCCAGCCTCAAAATCGTCTCAATTTCCCAAACGAGCCCAGACGTTGCGCCCGCGATCATCACAATTATCGATGCTCGGTGCATCAAGTCCGTCGCTTTTTCCTGCCAGCTTGCATCCGTCGCATAGTCCCGAGCCGCACCTAAAGTCGCTTTCTTCTTCGCCCGCGGATCACCAATGGCTAAAACCGGCCCGTAGCTCCACAGGTGGTCCGTTACCAGTTCCTCAAAGGATATTTTTACAAGTCTCTCAAGCAGGATTCGTCCGTCAGTCGCTCTCGCATAAAGTTTAATTCCCCTGTCATCCTGGAAAGAACGAACGTACAGCACAATCGTGCGGGGGTCTTTCGCTGCAATCTCGCTGGCAGGCCGCATTGCGTTCCTTCGGCATAGTCGATAGAGCCAGGCCAAAAATAACCACGCGGACAAACCCGTAAGCGTGCGAAATGCGTTGTATCCGGCACGTTCGGCAGCGGATCTAAAATAGGAGGGTGGATTGTTGAGCGCGGAGTGCAACCCCCAGCCCGCCCCGAGAAGAAAGAACCAGTAGACTACTGCTGCTTGGTTCATAAACTTCGGACGCCTCTTGGAAAAAACGTTTGTTTCCCAAGGCTTGCTCGCCAGCGGATCCAATGGGCTTGGACTCGCCTGACCCGCTCGATACGCCTGCAGCGCAAAGAGGCCGTGTGCGAGAAAGTAAAGGGGAGCGGCAAAGATGACGCACCCGATTGCGGAATAGAAGTCCATTCCGTCTTTAAAGGCCTTTGGCAGCACATCGAAAAGGTTAACAGCGGTCCAAACCATCCACCATACAGTAGCTAGCACCGCCGCGGCCGTGTTTCCTGCCCGTCGCAACTGGTTTGCGATTCGAAAGGCGCACCACAGAACGAGCAAACTGCAAAGTAGAGCAACGCCAAATCCGATGTAGTCATCGAAATAGACTAAGACGTAAATAGCCGACAGAACTCCGATCAATTTCAAGGAAGCAGACGCACGTCCAAGTCGCTTGCGTAGGCAAGCCACTATGGAAACATCAAATTCTTCAGCAGGCAACACCGCCTGAACAATCTCGGCCATGATGAACAGGTCTTCAACCTAAGTAAGGATTGCTGAAACTGAAAGCATTTGCATCACCCCTCAAAGCGTTATTGAGAGCAGGTAGAGGGTGCCTCTGGGGAAAATCGGGCGAATTTGTTGCGCCGGCTAGGTAGACGTCCCCGCGAAAATCCAACGCGACGGCCTCGACACGGTCATCGAGGCTGCCGCCCAGGTAAGTGGAGTAGGCCAACACGGGATCGATTATCAGGGTCTGGGACGAATCGTAGCGGCCCAACGCCAGCCGACCTGGTTGGCAGCGCTCAAGATATAGCGCGCCTCGACCGGCACGCGCTTGCCCTCCGCTAATTGATAGGCGACTGGCTTCTGCAAGCAAACCTTGCCTTTGGTCCCGAGCACCCGCTTAAATGGCTATACGATGAATTGCGCACAACTCGCGAGAAGGCGCAATTTAAAAAATTTACCGAAAAGCTGTCGGATATCTTTCTTGATGATAAGTTTGTGAATACTGACTGCTTCAAAGAGATCAACGCGCTCAAAAAGTACCTGCACTATCCTGGGCTTAAACAAGTCTC
>JAFAXJ010000256.1 GCA_019241095.1 Verrucomicrobiota bacterium
CCCGCTATGGTCGCCAGGTTTACGCGGTGGGCGGCAACCCGGAAGCCGCACGGCTTTCGGGTCTTAATGTCCGTGCTGTCACAACCAGCGTATATGTAATCATGGGATTCTTTGCCGGTCTCGGCGCGTTCGTTCTTTCAGCCCGGCTGAACTCGGCCGAGGCGGTGGCCGGCACCGGATACGAACTCACCGTGATCGCTTCGGTTGTCATTGGCGGAACTAGCCTGTTCGGCGGAGTGGGCACAATTTTCGGCACGGTTATAGGGACGATTCTCATCGGTGTTCTGCTTAACGGCCTCGTGCTGATGAACGTGTCCTCTTACATCCAGCAGATTATCATTGGCATTATCATTGTACTTGCAGTTGCGTTCGACACGTTCGCCAAATCCCGCCGCCGAACGGCTTGAGAGGCGCAATGGTCAGATTTTTCGCATAAGGCCAGCCGAACACGCATCTCAACCTGGCTGCATCGCTTGGATGGCAAACATTGGTATGAGCGGAGCTATTGGACCTATGTGTCGCATACCTATGCACCCAAATGCATTTTCCACTCCCACAGCGGATGGAGATTACCTGATCCGCTAAATTTTTTGCCAGGTCACCCTTGTCCTATTTCGCGCACGTTGAACCGACATTGGGCGGCCAAAGTTGCGCCCGTTTTCAGAACCTTCAATCCGTGACTCTCGGGTCCTGGCGACAAATGATGGGCGTCAACTGAATGGCTAACAGGTTCGAAGCAGAAAAAAGGTGAACTCATTGAGGGCGAATACAGAATATAACTATTCAGAATCGAATTTGCCTCTATGTGCAGCGCAAGCCCGCGATCTTCCCAGAGAATAGTTGCGAAGCCGTTCCAATCCACAAAACAATTATTAACCCACTTCTTCGGTAGCAGTCGAAATGATGAAAAGTCCAACTCTGGCAGATTTGAAATCGCTATCCTTTCTGTTGGTAAGTGAAGTGAGTCCTCGAGCCAAACAGAACTGGCCGGCGCTATCAAGCGCGTCTGAGGGGTCCGCGGCAGCCAGGGATGAATCCCTAGCCCGTAAGGAAGCGGCATCGGCGCTTTGTTCTTAACCTCAAGCCGAACCAGCATCCCCTTGCTATCGAGTTGATAATCCAGAATCGACTCGTACCGATACGGCCCGACTTCGCTTGCCTCATGTTCAAGTCTCACGCACCTTTGATCAATCGAACAGACACGCCAGGGCGAGATCCATCCATTTCCATGTATCGGGCAAGGTTCACCGTCGAAATTGGGTGCTACCGGATAGAAAATGGCACCAAAGGTAAAGCCGGACCCGGATATTCGATTGGACCACGGCACCAGCACGTACGCCCCAAGCTGGTTGGGATCGTCCGTGCCAGTTTCGGGCCAAGAGCGAAAAATCTCCACCGTTCGCCCTTGGCGTTCCAAATCGAAATGTGCAACCCCTCCGCCAAGCGTTGGAACGATCTCTGCGCTTAACGGACCGGCACAAAGCCGAATAGTCGGGCGCATCTTTCCTTCTATCTCTTTTTCGATATGTACCTGATCAAGGGTTTACCGTTTACCCTGCTTTGAAAGAGCCATGATTGAGTCGACCTGATCGGGGGTGATGACCCCTTCCCCTGTATCGATGTCGGACGGCGCCAGTCCGATATTCTTTTTCAGGTAGACTTCCATGACAGGCATGAACCCCTGCTTATAAGGCTCCTAATCAATATCTATCTGGATGTATCCAACTTTCACCATTTCAAGCACCTGGGGAACTAGATCGAAACCGCCAAGCAGAATCTTGCCTGGCGGGACGTTGCGATCTTTCAGAGTTTTAGCGACTCCCGCATGCCAGAACCCCATATCGAAGTAGGCAGTCGTATCGGGATGCCCATTCAAATAGGCGCCGACGCGGTCTGCCACAACGGCAAGATCAGTACCAGAGTCGATCTTATCGATGGTCACTTTTCGTTCCGGGTTCTCCTTTTTGAATGCCTCTAAACCATTCATAACTCCTTGGGCGCGCTGCTCAGCCCAGTTTTGACCTGGCGCGCTTACGCCGACTAGAACGTGAACAGGTCCTTCCTTTGGGAACAGAGCCGATAAACGTTTGCCCAACGTGGTTCCAGCCGGAATGAAGTTCTGTCCGATAAAAGCGTCCCGGAGCAGCATCGCGGGACCCGCTGTTGCGTCAACATTTGCAGAGATGACCGTTATCCCTTTATCCTTGGCATCCTTCAACACGCCGATGAACGCGTTGTTGTCGACCAAGGAAGTAATTAAAGCGTCCGGCTTGCGGGCGACGGCCGCTTGCATATTCGCAACCTGTTGTTCGATTGAACCTTCCGTCTGGACGAAAATGAATTGACCTTTTGCGCCGACCCTCGAACAGGCATCATCAAATCCGAGCTTTACGGCCTGCCAAAAAGAGTTGGTCGTCGATGAATGACAAGTAAACACGATATTTAGCGGCTCTGCAGCCCAACCGGATCCGGCGAGCAGCAAGAAAAATATTGCGCTGAGCCGAAGGAAAGGGGATCGGATCACAGAAGGTTTGCGCGTCTGCCGAGCAAAGGGGGAACGTGAGATCATAGTTTTGTGTAGGTTTGTGAATTTGGAAATTAGAGAATACAAACAGTTGCGCCACTGCCGATCACAAAGTTTCAGAGACTTCGTCCACTGAGGTCTCCTCAACTGGCTTGTCAAAAACGATTTCTCCGCGCGCCATCGCCACGATTCGGTCACACGACTGGAAAACGTGATGTAAATTGTGGCTGATCAGTATCCCTGTTACTCCCTGTTCTGGAAGGCTGCGCACAAAAGCCAACACCTTGATTGTCTCCTTAACCGAGAGATGATTGGTGGGTTCGTCGAGTATCAGAACCCTTGATTTAAAATGCATCGCACGTGCAATAGCAACGCCCTGCCGCTGTCCTCCAGAGAGTTCACTGAGAAGTGCATCGGCAGAGCGCAAATGAAGATCCACATTGGCGATAGCTTGAATGGCCTCTTGACGCATACGCCGATGATTGATTAATCCCAACCCCGCAACCGAGAAAAGGAGTGGTTCACGACCGATAAACACGTTTCGCGCAATCGACATCGTTGGGACCATAGAGCTGTCCTGATAAATGGTTTCGATGCCGAGCCTCATCGCCGTTTTAGGAGAATTTATTTTCACCGGCTGGCCTCCGATTCTAATCTCACCGCGATCGGGACTAAGGACTCCTGCGAGAATCTTAATCAAGGTCGATTTACCCGCCCCATTATCTCCAACGAGCCCACACACTTCACGCGGCTGAACGTCGAGATTAATGCCCCTCAGAGCATGGACGCCGGAGTACCATTTGTGCAAATTACGTACGGAGATCAGCGGACTAATCACTCTATCCCCCGACCTTGATTCGGCGAGCAGTTTGTCTCAGCCATGAATTGGCAACCACTGCGAGAATGGTTAAGCCGCCGACCGCAAATTTGAACCAATTGGCATCAACCTGAGACAATATCAGTCCATTGTCGATGAAACGGATGAGCAGCGCTCCAACTACAGCGCCTAAAACGGTGCCGATACCTCCACTCAACGCTGTACCGCCAATTACGGCTGCGGCAACAGCTTGCAGCTCGAGCCCGTCGCCTATAGATGGTAAGGGCGAGCCGAGCCGAAAAACTTGTATCGTTCCTGCAAATCCGGCGAGCATTGAGCACAGAACGAAACAGATCATCTTCACCCGCCGGACTGGAACACCCATCGCCGCTGCTGCATCTATAAAACCACCAGTCGCCTGAATCCAATTGCCAAAGTTCGAGCGGCTCAAGACCACCCATGAAACGAGAGCAATAACGGCAAACCAGATGAATGACGCTCTAAGGATTCCGCCCGGCCCCACAAATTGAGTAAACACACCGATCGGCAAATCGCCTGAAAGAAGAGGCGGAAACCCACCTGTTAAAACGACGGTTAACGAGCGCACAATGAATAGCATTCCTAACGTGGTGATGAAGCTCGGTATATTAAAAGTCAGAGTAAGAAAACCATTCGCAAAACCGACCAATGCAGCGATCCCTAGTCCAAGCAGTATAGAGGGAATAAATGGGATTCCGGAGTTGGTCATCAGCGCAATGCACACCGGCATCAAAGCAAACATTGAACCCACTGATAAATCGAACTCACCACAGATCATTAATATCGTAACACCAATGGTTACCAAACCTGCTTCGGGGAGTAGACCTAGAATCCCGCGTAAGTTGTCCGATGAGAGAAAAACCCCGTTCGAACGCACCTGAAAAAGCATTGTTAGAACGACCAGCAGGGCCACGCCGGCTAATTCCGGTTTTTCCAAGTAAATCCTAAATAGCTTTCGCACCGATGTTAGAGGGCCTGATTAACTGCCATTGAAACGTAAATTTTCCGCCGATTCGATCTTTATCTGAATTCCGCTTGGAATTGCGCGTTTATCAGCACGATAAAGACTAGCTGCAAAGAACGGCATTCTGTCAATTAAAGATCTTACAGCACCGCCCCAGGCGACTTAGAGCTTCCTTGGCCTTGATCCGCATTGACTGTTCATAGGGCCTATTGCCCTACCCCGAAGTTCTGAGCTAGCTCCGTTTGGATGGACAGAGGTGTTGGA
>JAFAXJ010000373.1 GCA_019241095.1 Verrucomicrobiota bacterium
GCTTGAACCCCTGAAAAACCATGGCAGAGGTCTGATCTTGGCCAACGACGAGACACAAATGATTCCAATTAAAATAATCACGGTTACAACGACCAATGTCTTGACGGGAACCTGCCCAAATATCCGGAAATAGGAGGTCTGTTTCCATCTTGCCTGATAAAACCCAGGCTCATGCCGGAAAGAAACAACCTTTCGCAGACGAGCATAACGCGGGTTATCTAATTGCGTCTTAAGCCAATCAGTTAACTCAAAGGGCGAAAACGCTAAATCAGCCTGTGTATAACTCGGAACGGCTCTGACATCAGACCAAACCGCGCGCAGAAAATCGGGATTCCCGGATCGCAAGATTGCGCCAGCAATCGCGTTGAGTCTTAAGTCCGTCTGCCATGTTCGTAACTGAGTATCAGTGAGCCCTGAATGGAGTAGAAGCTCATCGATTCTATAATAAAGGAACATATCTCGCCATTTTTCGCCCCGTTCTAGAGAACGATTCAGATCCGTGAGTGCTTCTGTCACTAACGGATCAGCGACTCGGCGGCTCACATTTTCCAGAAACGCTGACCTTCTGTTTTCCGGTACGTTAGAGAGAAACTCCAGCCGCCATTCAAAGGTCTGTCCGAACGTAGACCGATAAGGCACTCTGAATATCAGGCACATGAATTGTTGCACTAACAAAGAACACACTATCGAAAAGATGATGGCAAAGAACGCCGACCATAATTTACGCCAATAGCGATCTCTGAGATCTCGATGATTCAAGTTCACTAACAGCAAAAGAATCAGCGCAACTAGCAGTGTGCCTCCTAATAGCACATTCACATGCCGGGTCAGGTTCGCAGCGCATAGCAGAAGAAAGTAAGTCTTTGCGCCGCGACCATTCGTTTGCTGCAGATAATTCCAACCATAGCCCGAAATCAGCAAAACCAGCGAATTGCTAAAAGCCTCACTTCCAACACAATGGGCGTATACATACAGCCATGGTGTGCTCGCAAAAAAAATGCAGAATACGATTCGGAGAATCGGTCCGGTAGCGACTTTAGAGACGACATAAAAAAGCGAGCAAACAAGTAGAAGATGTTGAAAAAGAATGAGGCTGTATAAACCGGGATTGTTTATGGTCGGAGTTCCCAAAGATAAATATGGGATTCCACGGCCTTCCGCGATACTTCCGAGAATTCCACCTGTGATAACGATCAGCCGACCTAGAAAACAGTAGCCGGGCAGCCAATGAATAATGCCTTTTGGCGCGAAGGTGGACGCAATTTCATTAAAGCCGTCGGTGTCTCGCCAGAACGGCGGGAAGACACAGATAAGATACAACGAAGGTGTAGCCAGCAGGGCTACCATGACCCAGGAGCCAAAACTCATCTTGGAAACTCTCGACTTACCCGCTCTTATCCAATCGCTGATCATTAACTTTCAAAACCGGCATTTATTCGACAGACATGACGCCACAGTGGTAAGCCAAATTTGTTCTGAAATTCGTCTGATAAGTGCAGACCAGCTTCCCTGGACTCGACAATCGCGAACACCGTAGAACCCGAACCGGACATCAGACTGCATAAAGACTCCGGGCGGGTAAGCAGCCATTCTTTCATCAGCGACAGAAGAATGAATTTTGGAAAAACCGCCGGCTCCAGATCATTTCGCAACGTGCCCCAAGAGGTTAATTGTTCGTCCCCTTTTCTTTTTCCCTTTGGCAGAGCAGCAAAAGCCCGGTAAGCAAAGGCGGTGGACACGCCAAATCCTGGCTTAAAAAGACAAATCCATAGATTTTGGGGAAAGGAACGCGGTTCCACAGTCTCGCCTCGCCCAGTACACCAGGCCGCCAGGCCTCGCACAAAGACCGCCACATCAGAACCCAAATGCGCCGCCAATTGTTCTAAGTGTTGCTCATCGAATGGTTCCCGATGCAATTTGTTCAGAATGCGCAATGTAGCGGCTGCGTTTGAGCTTCCTCCTCCCAGACCGGCGCCAATAGGAATTTGTTTATCGAGTCGAATATCGTACTTCGTTCTGGACCCTATGGCTTGGCAAAATAGATCAACTGCCCGAATGACCAGATTTGATGAGTTGACCGCCAGTTCTTCTGAATTGCATTTGAACCGAGTCTCATCTGCGAAATTGATTTCGAGTACATCATGCAATTCGATTGGAACAATCCATGTTGCTAGATCATGATATCCGTCCAAACGGCGGCCGAGGATCTCAAGCGTTACATTTACTTTAGCAAATGCCTTTAACTGTTCCACGGTCTTCGCATTCTCATCGGATTATTGTTGCCTTGGATGTTGCAACTGCTACCGAAGCACGGCAAATCATCAAGCATTTGTCTGGTAAAGTTTTTACCTTTAAGGTCGGTAGCCAGCTTTTTACTTCTATCGGACCGGAGATCATCCAGGAGATTCAGGATACTGGTGCCAAAGTTTTTCTGGATCTTAAGTATCATGATATTCCCAACACCGTTCGCCGGGCGGTTGAATCTGCGGTCAACCTCAACGTAGACATGCTAACCATTCACCTTTCAGGGGGCCGAGCTATGTGTGAGGCGGCGATCATCGGCCGAGGTGTAGCGAGAACTCTGCTGTTGGGCGTCACCATACTGACTCATATGACAGACAATGATCTTACGGAAATCGGATATCGTTCGACCGTATCTGGCGGCGTTTTGTTGTTGGCAGAACTCGCCAAGCATGCCGGTCTTACCGGTTTAGTAGCTAGCTCT
>JAFAXJ010000399.1 GCA_019241095.1 Verrucomicrobiota bacterium
ATCGAAAAAGATACCGGAATGTACGACGGTGTCGTGAACGGACTTCGGAAAGCGAAAGGCCAGTTTTTAGCCCACTTGAACTCTGACGAGCAATACTTACCCGGTGCATTGAAACTCGTAAAACAGTTTTTCTCCTCCCATCCGGGAGTCGATGTTGTTTTTGGTGATGCAATTTTGGTCAACCAAGACGGCAAACCTCTCAGCTACCGCCGTGTAATTAAGCCGTTGCGTGCACATACACTGGCGTGCCAGCTTGGCACGCTCACGTGCAGCACTTTTTTTCGTCGAAGCTTGGTTGAACGCGGACTAGGTTACACTTCACATTTCCGCCAGGTTGAGGACGCCGCAATGGTGCTGCGCTGGATTGACGCTGGAATCAAAATGGCAGTAATTTCGAGTCCCCTTGCTGTCTTTACTTTTACAGGCGAGAACATGTCAACCGGTAGGGAGCCCAAGGAGGAAGGTTTCCGTCTCCGGGCAGCAAACCGCCTGCTAAAAATCCCAGTGTCCTCAAGGATGGAGTACAAAGTTCTTGCGCCGATCCTCGCCGTTCACCACCGTTTTCGGAAGCTCTTGCACGGAGCATATCAGCCGCGGGATCTTGAATTAAGAATTTATACTCTGTCCTCCCCGAATGCTCGACAGGTCATGCGAGTAGAAAAACTGGGCTTTGGTTGGCCAAGAACAGACCCCGGATTTGCTTCGTGATCAGTTAGAGCGGAGAGAAAGCTACGTCGCATCTCCGATGCGACCGGGGTGCTTGCGGTCATCCCGTCCCGGAGGTCTGACCCTACCTGCGCGCTGGCCAAATCTTAATGGATTCCTAGTCTTTTGAGCGAGAACAATCCCGGAGAGGAATTAGAAGCTGCTCTTTTTCCTGCTCCAAGTTTTTGATGACCGTACAAAGATAAACCGATTGATTGGTGAACCTGCGATACTTGGTAATTTCTGACTGGTTTAGGACTTTGAACCCGTACCGTTCAAAAAGCTTGAAGCCACGGCGGCCGTCAAAGGTCACCATTTGTCCATAAATCCGTTTCACCCCTTGATCGGACAGGAATTTCAAATAAGTCTCAAGCAGGCGTCGAAAAGCGGCGATCGACTTGACATCTGGGAGAAGATTCGCGTGGAAATGTCCGACCCGCCGCGGCGCTGCCGGAACCTCTTGCCATGCTTTAGATATCATCCAGTGAATAAACCGGCGGGATTCGTGGTTGTATCGGGTGTAACGCCGGATCACCTTGCCTGCATAAATCACATTCTTGAAAAGACTGTAGAGTTGATGTCGCAACGGAAAACGCGATCCTAAAAGGTATCCTTTGACTACGCCGTTCTCAGTAAGAACAAAGGCGGAATCAGTCTCCTGGCTCAAATAGTAGTCGGTCAGGAAGTCAGCAAACAGTTCGCGGTCTTCGAATACAGGATCGATCTTGGTGCCCAGGAAGCCGGTATCGCAGCAAAGATCGCGCACCGATTGGCGATCCGAAGGCAGATAGCTCCGAATCTGCACCTCTTTCTCGTCGAAGACTCTAAAATCCATGAACCTCTAAACTGCAAGCTGATGGTAAATGTCAAACATACGATGAAAAACCTGATTCCAAGAATAACGCTCCGCCACTCGGCGGCTTGCTTGGTCGCCAGCAGACCTCAGATCGGTGCGGCTTATGTCCTGAATCGCGGCAGCCAAAGATAGGGGAGTGTTCTCTTTTGCCCAGTGCGATTGATCAGCGAAAATAATCCGGTCCATATAGCTTCCCCGAATGCCAACTACCGGAGTTCCACATGATTGGCTTTCGAGAGCCACAAGCCCGAATGTTTCCTGAACGCTTGGATGAACGAAAAGGTCCGCAGCTCTATATATCCTGGCCAACTCCATCTGATCCGAACAGTAGGGTAACCAAGTCAATGAACCGGTTTTTGTTTGCAGATGCTGCATGGTATCTCGGTAGCTCCCGTTTCCCACTATCAAAAAATGATATCTGCCCGACGAGCCCTCATGTAAGAGTTCAAACGCTTGGAACAGCGTCTTCACATTTTTTTCGGCTGCCAGCCGCCCTACATAAAGGAGCACTGTCCTGCCTTGAGGAATCCCATAGCAGGCCCGCGTTTCGATGCGGTCCGGAATCGTTGTGAAGACCTGCGTATCGACGCCCAGTTCGCTCAGACAAACATTTCCAACACCCCAGTCGGCTAAGACCTGAGCGAGACCAGCAGACGGCACGAACGTATATTTGAAGTGATTGTAGAGGTTGCGTATGTAATCTTTAGCAATCTCCATCATTATCTTGGTTGCGCTTTCCCCAAGGTATTTTGTTGTTGTTCGTACATAAGCTTCCGGGAAGTGAGAGTGGTAAAACGCTACTATCGGGATCCTCAGTGCTTCGCCTGATGCGATCGCCTTCCACGCCAGTTGGTATGGGTCGCTGGATTCGATAATATTGGGCTTTTCCCGTTCCAGGATCTCCTCAACAGCGTTTAAATTGAGCAATGCCCTGTAGCGTGATTTTCTGGCCACCAGAGGCGATCTGATGAAAAAAGTTTTGCCTTCTGGACTTTCAATGCATTCTGAACGTTCTCCAGGCACTACAAGAAGATGGTCAATATCGGCCCGGCTGGCATGCTTGCGCTTTTCCTCAAGGTATCGTTTTACTCCGCCGCTCAGCGGAGAGTAAAATTGTGTCAAATCACAGATTTTTAATTTTCTATCCGTGCTGGACCGTCCGGAACGTGGAAGGCGAACTTCTAAACTTTCGGTTTCAGGTGGGGGCAGAATTGTTAGCATCGCGGACGCTTAGCTTTCGCGTTCCGCGATATACTTTTCAGCTTCGATTGCCGCCGCGCAGCCCTGACCGGCAGCTGTTATGGCTTGACGATAGACCGGGTCAGCAACGTCGCCAGCAGCGAAAACGCCTTCCAGGCTCGTCTGAGTGCCTTTCTTCTGAATAATGTAACCATTTGGATCCGTTTCGAGCTTGTCTCGAAACGGCGCCGTATTCGGAGTGTGGCCGATCGCAATAAACACGCATTTCACGTCTAAACGGGATTGCTTCCCCGTCTTGAGGTTTTCCAGCTCAACCGCCTCAATCTCGCCTTTTTCGTCCGGAAGATACCTGATCACCCGAGTGTTCCAAACGGGCTTTACTTTAGGGTTATTAAGCGCCCGTTCTGCCATTACCTTAGTTGCCCTGAGGGTGTCGCGTCGGTGGATGAGGAAAACTTCCGAGGCAAATCGTGTCAAGAAGATTGCTTCCTCAGCCGCTGTGTCACCGCCTCCGACAACGCAAACAGGCACATTGCGATAGAAAGCTCCATCGCACGTTGCGCAGGAAGTCAGGCCATGTCCTTTAAGCTTGCTTTCAGAATCAAGTCCGAGCCACTTTGCCGACGCTCCACTGGCAATGATAACAGCTTCTGTGTCGATCCACTCCCCATCAATCTTCAGACGGTGATGGCAATTGTGTCCCTCAAAGGCTCCAACTTCGGCATAACGGAATCGGGCGCCAAAACGAGTCGCCTGTTGATGCATGTTCATGATTAGCTGAGGCCCGTCGATGCCGTCTGGAAAACCGGGAAAATTTTCAACCAGCGTGGTCGTTGTCAACTGGCCTCCCGGTTCGCGACCCTCAAGAACAAGCGGACGGAGGTTTGCCCGGGCAGTGTAGATCGCGGCGGTTAAGCCAGCGCAGCCCGTCCCAACAATGATAACTTTCTCCATGAGAGGTATTTCTAAGATGCTGATCGGCGAGACAAATACAAGGAGAAGAGACAGCTAGTAAGCGCTAGGTTTCGTTATCGCTCAGCGTGGAGTAGGCTGTTTCATCTACAACAATCGTTCGCCGCAGACCAAAAATGTTTACTGGAATCATCGAGACGGTAGGAGAGGTAACGAGTCTTTTGGAATCGACTCCGGGCACGTACCGGCTCGAGCTGCAAACTCCTTTGGCCCAAGCCTGTACGCTGGGCAACAGTATTGCAGTCAATGGCGTCTGCCTCACGGTCATAACGCAGACCGCCGACAATGTAGGGTTTGACATTTTGGCCGAGACCTCTAACCGTACAAATCTTTCGAGGCTCGAAACAGCGGACTTGGTGAATCTAGAACGGCCTCTGAGCATATCGAGCCGATTCGACGGCCACATTGTCCAAGGCCATGTCGATACGACCACAAGGGTGCTCTCCATCACTGTATCAGGCCAGGATCGACGAATCGAGCTGAGATTGCCCGAAGAATTTGAGCAATACGTCGTCTCCAAAGGATCAGTAGCTGTCGATGGTGTGAGTTTGACGGTCTCGGAGCTGAAGGAGGGGAGCTTTGCTGTGTGGATTATACCTCACACTTGGAAGGTGACTAATTTCCATCAACTTTCGGCTGGGTCCATCGTCAACCTGGAATTCGATATGATTGCGAAGTATGTCGAGCGGATGTTGCTGGGGCAGGCCTTGAACAAAAGAAAACTCTAGCTTAGCTAATGCTATTTTCAAAATATGCTGGATCCCGAATTTAGGCCATTCCGGCCACCGGAACGCTATGGCTTTCTTGGCGTAGCGCTCACGCAAGCTATATGGCTATTGACCGCCATTCAGCCTCTCTCTTACTTCGAATAGATCGGTAAAGTTCAGAAATGCTCTCTGGCTAAGTGGCGAGTGCGACGCCGATTGCTAGTCAGATATCACTTTTGACCTTTGTTGTTTCAGCTTCGCCCGTTGTTCCTTAGAGGCCCGAATTCTACGCTTAAGAAACTGAGGCCGCGGTGAAGCTTTTCGGCGAGCACGAGATAGAGCATTACTGCGCTCCGATATTTCCGTCTCTCGAGCAGCTTCCAATAACCGCACAAGCCGTTCAAGTGCTAACCTGCGATTTTGGAATTGAGAACGGCTTTCCTGTACAGTAACGGAAAGGCTCGACGGCCGATGAAAAAGGGTGACGCTTGTTGAGACTTTGTTGACATTTTGACCTCCGGGACCAGCGGCTCTGGCGAACTTTTCTTCAAATTCATCGGGCTTACATCCAAGCAGCCTCAAACGATGCTGAGTTTTTGGATCGAGCATTAACACAACGAAAATTAGCAGCCTTTGAGACTGGCTGCTCGGGTTTTCCACGATTGCGCGTTCACAGTCATTAACGAATTAAAAGCCGAGTCGCCGCTTGGTTTAGCGTAATGAACCTGAAATGAGATGAACGATATCCAAAAAGATTCTATCAAGCGCGCGCTCTCCCGATTTGGAGTGCGGCTCCAGAAATACCGCTATTACAGATTTTTCACTGATAAGGAAAATTATCCTGA
>JAFAXJ010000652.1 GCA_019241095.1 Verrucomicrobiota bacterium
ATTGCGCGAAAGTGAGTGCGACTGGCAGCCACGGTTTTGATCCAATTCTCGGGCGCAGATGGTCCAAACCTATTTTGTTCAAACTCGAGACTTGATCTTAAATAACCGTAACTGGTTTGATAAAGTTCCGTCATTACGTACGAACATGGCCGAGCCCGAGTCCGAGATATTGATCAAAAACGTAAGCCGGGAATGGAATGCTGCCACTCTGATGCCGGAAGCCCTTCAGTTCCTGTCAGAAGCATCTTTTTGGCGCGCGAATCTGGTCAGGCCCTCCGCTTGGATCGAACATGTTCCTTTTGCCTTTTGGTTAGTTGAGGCGTTACGGCCGACGTTTCTTGTCGAGCTAGGAACGCATTACGGGACTTCTTACTGCGCATTCTGCCAAGCTGTCCAGGCCCTTGGATTGCAGACAAAATGCTATGCAATCGATACATGGGAGGGAGATAGCCAGTCTGGACTATATAGCGCTGAAGTTTTCAATGAGCTCGCAGCTTACAATCAGGAATCGTATTCGGGTTTTTCGACTCTGGTGAAGTCAACGTTCGACGATGCCGCGAGATATTTCGAAGACGAGGTGATCGATATTCTGCATATCGATGGTCTCCATACCTACGATGCAGCTCGACACGACTTTGAGCAATGGTTCCCAAAACTGTCTTCTCGCGCAATAGTGCTGTTTCACGATACGAACGTTCGCGAAAGAGATTTCGGGATCTTCCGGCTTTGGAAAGAACTCGAGCTGCGCTGGCCAAGTTTCGAATTTATTCACGGGAATGGCTTGGGAGTCCTTGGTGTGGGGGCGGACCTGTCCGGTCCAGTATCGCAGTTGTTTGAAGCTGGGAAAGACATCGAAGTCGCCTCTATCATCCGCCTGGTTTACTCCAGCTTGGGCAGAGGGACGCGCCTGCGGATGGACAAGGAGCTGCAATTTAAAAGCTTGCAATCTGACATTGACCAGCGAGCGCAGCGTATCGCGAATTTGGATAGCGAGCTGACGAGCCGGGACCAACAAATTGCCAATCTGAATCAGGAATTAGGGCGCCAGACCGAGCGCATCTCGAGCTTGGGTGACGAGCTTGCAATTCACGACGAGCAAGTGACCAATCTGAATCGAGAACTGATGCGGCAGGCCGAGCGCATCTCACTCTTGGGTGGCGAACTGGCTAACCGGGACGAGCAAATTACCAAGTTAAATCAAGAACTGAGACAGAATACTGAGAGCATCTCGGTGCTAGGTAGTCAGCTCGCTAGCCTAAATCGGGAGTTGGAGTCCCGCGCTCAAACCGTCTCTGCTCTCAATCTCGAGTTGGCCCAAAAACGCTCGAGCGAGGAGCACCTGCGAAATGCTTTGAGCGAAACCAAACGGCGCGGTACCGAACTCGAGCGCAAAATCGATTCAATGCAGGAGAGCAAATCTTGGCAAATTACCAAGCCCTTACGAGAAATGGATCACATTGTTTCCGCGAAGGCCGGTTTGTGGTCAAACTTGAGAGATGAAGCTACAATATTCGCCTGGAGAGTAGGCGTCCGCCTGCCAATCATTCGTCAAGCCAAAGTATTACGGTCTCAAATGGAACGAATCAAAGCAGAGCATCTCCTTGATGCTCGCTGGTACCGGGAGCAGTACGAGGGCATGCCAGGCGCTTGCGGGCATCCCATATTGCATTATTTGCTCGTGGGAGCGAAGCGTGGTTGTCTGCCTAACCCGCTATTTGATTCCAGCTGGTATCTGCAAAAGCATCCCGAAGTTAGGAAAGCCAGGATGAATCCGCTAATGCACTATGTTGAATACGGCGTAAAATTCGGATTTAATCCGGGGCCAAATTTCGACAACGATTCGTATTTGGCCCATAATCCTGAGGCGGCTGCTTCAGGCGCTAATCCGTTGGGTCATTATCTGCTTAGGCTTAAGCTGAAACACTCCCCAAATCATCCACCAAAGCTAAATGCCAAAAAACCGAGGGCATAGGCGCAGACGATTTGGAAATTCCAACTAATTGCCCATAGCTTCGCCCCTCCAGGGGCGTTAGATCATGCCCTGAGATTCAATGTCTGGGCTGGACAAAAATCAAAACCATACGATTGGGAATCGGCTTTGAAAATCAATTGAGGCTTGGTCAATAGCTACAGGAGCCATGTTACGTAATACAGTCTTTAATTCGCTCGTCTGCGAGATCACCCCGGGGTTATTTCCATGACGCCTGGTGTGACTTAGTTACCAACCAGCTCCCAGACCGGCAGATCTGGAACTACCTGTTCAATGTCTGCAGAGGTTAGTTGCTGCGGTTTACTTACGTCTAAAACAACAACAAATACGCGTCGGCCGTTCGCAGTTATCTCATGCCTTCTGGGCAATGTATTCACCAGCCTCCAATCAATATGATCGATTCGAAGAAATTCCAAGACCCACGAGTCGGATCCGGCTATGAGGTACACGATCGGAGCATGTTTCTCAGCAGCAATAAGCTGCAGCTCTCGATAGATCGGCAAGAGGCTTGGCCGTTCACTGAATGTGAGTTCTTCTCGTTTTGACAGGGCTCTAATGAGATCCATCGGGCGCCGATCCCAAGAGATGATGGGTGTCAAAGCTAAGGAAAAGAGAATTGAGACTTGGAACAGCCGTTGTGCAGGTTTTTGGCAGGCCGATCTCTCGGCAAAGGTATAAATGATTGCGGCAACGCCGAATAGAGAAAAGGTTAGAACGAGAAACCGTGCATTCCAAGGCATCCAGGCCACGGTCCAACAAATCAGCGACAGAGTAGCAAACCCGCCCATCGCTAGCGTCCAGGCCGCAGAATTGGCTCGCGTCAGCAACACTATAAATAGACATTCGGAAAAAGCTAACCACCCAAAAATCCCAAAATCCGAAGAATCGTCCCCGCCCGTTTTTCTGAATTGCAGGCTGAAGTCATTAAAATCAGGACGATAGCCGGCATTTGTTAGACCGAGACGATGTAGCAATAGCCTTGCAAAATCTGCAAGGGGAACGGCAAATGTCCGCTGAATCTCTCCGGTGTATATGCCCGGTGAGATGTTCCCTATATAATATCGTAGGAAATTAGCTAAAGCGCCTTGAAGGCCATCTCGGTTCAAATGGGCGCTGACGAAAGTGCTTGGTCCAAGTGCGTTGCCATAACGAAAATAGGAAAGAAGATAAGTTTCAATGCTCCCGAACAAAATGAGGGAGATTAGCAGGGCAGCCAAAAAAGCACCTAGGTTCGCCTTCCATCGGCTGATAATAATGATCGTAACTGCACATAGCCCGAGAGAAAAAAAAATCCCGGTCGTTTTCGTCCCGAACATGAACCCGAGGCTCAGTGCACATGCTCCCAAGAGCCAGTTTTTGCGCTCGTTACTGTACCGATACATCGCGTAGAGCCACGAGCCGAAAAGAAAAACAATTGCGAAATCATTCTTTGTGCTGGTCGCCTGGTAAATTAAGGTCGGCATCGAAACCAATGCCAGACACGTCCAAAGCGCTAAATGCTTCGTGTAACAATCGCATAACAGTTTGTACACGATTATCATTGTGCCGAGCAGGCATAGGAAACTTGGCAAAGCTTCCGCGAACCCAAGTTTGACGAGCGGATAATGCACGGCGTCAAAGGTCCAGGGAAAGATGACCTGTCGTTCTGAGTACCAGCAGGAGTTAGCCCAAAAACCTGCCTTTTCCGCAATTAAAAGCCGACCCAGATTGTAAACTTGCGAGTCCCAGTTAGTGACAGGAAGCAAAATGGCGCACGCTGCCCAGTAGCTCAACGAGATAACTAAGATGCCTCGGAGGACAATTATTTTAGACACTTTCTTGGTCGACGTTCTATTTAAAGTTGAGTCGACGCGCAAAGGCACTGTGTTTTAGTTAATTTTCTAAGCTCTTGGACTGGTTGCGCCAGGACCCTCGAGCTTGCTCGCTCGATTAGTGAAAGTATTTTAGGTTATGGTTGCGGGTGGGCTCTTATCATTGACCAAATATGTGTTCGGCTATCGGCGTTGAGATTACCGTGGCATTCAATGGAGCACAAGAGAGCGAGGCCACTAAGTCACGGCTTTGTTACATATAGCATCAGGGTCCGTAATCAGGTATTTGTCTTTGTCTATCGTTAAGCAAAAGCGATGAGACAATTATCTGTGATTCGCTGCTGCAGTTCGCTTCAATGCCATCGAGGAAATCGCCGCAACTTTTGTTTTTATGCCCATTTCCACTTCCAAAAGGTTTCGCATTTTCAGGAAACGGTATGACGTTTAATGGTGTGGAAACAGCCTGGGATATAGTAGCGGGATTGTCTAAAATGCGGGATTGATCTGAAATATCCTCTACGAGAGCGACAGGGAAAGTTGGAAACAAGAAACTAAGAAACGTGCGAATAGGACCGATTTTGATTGTAACCGACGGTTTGGTCAGACTCTCTGGCATTTGACCATTCTGAAAAGCTTCTAAACGCACCAGGGTCGCCGTTATAAGGTTAAACGCGGGTTGCTGTGCACTAGTTAATTCCGCTGCGGAACGTAGATTATTAACTGCGTCTGTCATGCGAGCAAGATGTCCGACTCCTGTGCTGCCGTAAAACGGTATACATCTACCTGCAGTATCAGCTGCAAAATTTATCAACCCCAATCCAGCATTTACCAAGGCTATACGGATGTCGATGAAAAGCATTTCTCGATAGTCGCTTTTAAGATCTCCAATCTGTACTTCATTGTTCTCCCGCGTGAGATTCTCGAATTTACTGCGGATCTTATTGGAAAATATGGCGCGATTACTAAGCAGTGGAATCGTTCCTTTCGAAAATTGCCAGGACGCCGCATTTTTCAAAAGACAAAATCCCACCGTAACGAAAAGTGTTTCCGGTCTGAATCCAAAGATTATAGTAGAAAATACGGCGATATTTAACAGAGAAGTATTTGCTGCAACACTGATTGCGCTCCCTGTTTGAATCAAAATATCAATGTCGGCTAGACCTTGCGCCGCATTTGATTTTTTCATGTCATGACACTTTGCTAAAGCTGCAACAACATCGGTATATCGATCTTTTGCAAATCTCGTCATGAACGCTTGGTTAAGCCCAAGCACGACGTCTCTAACAGCGTACAAAAGAATGACTTTGCCCGCTGCGACGAATAATCTTCCGATATCCTGTCTCAATAAATCGGGGTTGCCCGCGTGAGCCCACATATCGCCGGTAATCGGATTGAAAATATAGGCGCTAGCAAGAACGATCGTTGAATTGGCTGAAACAATGGCCAGTGCGCCGAGCTTGGATGGCCAGGTTTTGAAATAAGGAGCAATAAGGTTATCGCGCGTTTTATGGTGCGTACTA
>JAFAXJ010000049.1 GCA_019241095.1 Verrucomicrobiota bacterium
CAAGCTAACTATCGGGCATAAGCACCAATGGTGCGTCGGTTATAACTGCCGAGCCCCAATCACGCTCAAGAATGCCACCAAGCGCGTCCAAGCAGCCAGAGTTTCTTACCGTAGTAAAATTGCGCCGCAATTTGGGGAGCTAACTAACTAGAAGTTGGGACCGCCGCTTTGGCGATGAATCGAGAGCGTGTGACTCCACAAGGCTGCGCATCAGCACGCGCCTCCTCTGAAAGCGCTTGGCCGGATTTGATTCGATCCCCGAACAGAGCAGAGAGGACGTGACCCGCTGAGATTTGTAACAAGTCAGCAGAATAGCGTCTCGCCTAGATACAGCATAAAGCAACACCGCTTTGAAACTCCTCTGCTACTTGCTTATTTCAAGTGGATGATATCGATCATTCGGTACAATGCATTAGGACCTTATGTGCTGCCCATCTTTGGCTTGCATGGTTAACCTGTAGAACAATCACACAAAGTAAAAACGAAAGATTCATTGCGGATAACCTCCATTGTCACACCAGTTGAATATATGTAGCTATTCATCCATATCAAAGTCGAGATTCCGCCGGCTGATCAGCGCTATCTTGTGCCTCTACACTTGCCTTGGTTGATTGATCCAAAGATGGTTTGACGGTTTATATGTGCAAAAAATAATAAGATCCATCGTCGCAGTTCAATCCTAATACTTCCGTACCATTTACGGCTTTGTTAGTTGCAGTATCAGTTCGGCTCTCAAGCAAGCTGAAAGAAATCCTTATTTTGTAACAAGAATTCCATGTGTCGAAAAACAATCTATCTGAGCCAAAAACGATTATGGATACGTTAAGCTTTGCCTCTTTCGCATTCGAAACATACAACGCGCTTCGAGAGTGTGCCGCCCAGGTCAAGCCGTGCACGCTGCCACCGGAGGTAGAGCTGACACCTTTGAATTTGGCACACATCGCGGTTCAGGCAGCACCGTTGCACTTGGCCGCCCATTTAAGCATCGGCGATCGCTCCGTGGACTGGGTGCCAAAAAAAGCTAACGTTTACAATTGAATGGAAGGCTCCGGCTAAGGCGAGTGAGAAGAAGCCAACTAAATAAAGCCAGGAGAACGGTGTACTTGCCTCGAAAAAACGGACACAGAAATGTGTTAGGTTGTTAGTTTATTTCTTGGTTGGGCGCAAGCAGAAGCTTGCACTACGGTCAAGATCGCAATCCGGCATAAACGGCACCTCCCTACGGGCTACCCGCCAACGTCTGAGGTGTTCCGTCAAGTCGAGTAAAGGGGAGGATTGCCTTTTGCAAGAGCTTGAACATAGCAGGATTCCTCGTAACACTTGGGAAGTGGCCGAGTTGATTCTGCCGCACGTCGCTAGAGTAGCGATTGCAAATCCGCTCAAAGTTAAAGCAATCGCTGAAGGCAAAAGCAAAACCGATAAGATTGACGCCTATGTACTGGCCCAACTGCTTCGGTGTGATTTTCTTCCGACGGTATGGATTCCAGATAAGGCCACCCGTCGATTGCGTGAGATGTGCGCTCATCGCGCAGCATTGGTTGCTGATCAAACACGAATTAAAAACCGTATTCAAAGCTTACTGGCCCAAAGGCTATTTGCGGTTTCAGTACCGATCTTATTCAATGGCCGGGGCAGAAATTGGCTTTCCCATCTTGAGCTCAAAGCTCAAGACCGCGCCCTGGTTAATGGATACCTCAGAGTACTGGATCAGCTCAAAACGGAGGAAATCGCCCTGCAAAAGGAGCTGGCTGAACTCAGCTACGGCAATGATCACATCCTCTTGTTGCTGACTCTGCCGGGACTAGGGCCCGCTGGCGCTCAAGCATTGTATGCCGCCCTGGGGGATTGGAAGCGCTTCAAAGATGGAGCCCACGCAGCAAGCTATCTGGGTCTGAGCCCGTCAACTCGTCAGTCTGCTGATCATTGCTATCATGACAGCATCACCAAAGCAGGAAACTCTATTGCTCGCTGGTTGCTGACCCAAGCTGCCCGCCAGGTACTCAGCATCCCGGTCCGCTCGGGGTCTTCTTCCGGCGTATTCGAAAACCAAAGAATTACAACATCGCCGTGGTTGCTACAGCGCGTAAGCTGGTCACGATCGGCTTTTTGATGCTCAAAAATAGTGAACCTTACCGTTGTAGTCTGCCGGCTCCTACCCAACGCAAGCTCTCGGCCTTGCGCGTGGAAGCAACCGGTAATCGTCGCTCTAAATCCAAGCTGCGTCTGCCGATTCAACGGCGTGAGCAAGGAACCCGCGTGCAAAGTAGTCCCTCTCTGGATGAGGTTTACCGCAGTGAAAACTTACCTCCAATTGCAAAACTCGACGCCCTTCCTTCCGCAGAAAGCCGAATGCTCAAACAGATGGGGATCGCCGATTTGCCAGAACGCATTCAAGTCATCCAAACACGCAGCTATCAATCCAGAAAAGCAACCTCACGCCAAAGGCAAATCCATTATGATAATCAGAGCCTCCGGCTCTTGAAATAGAACAAGGACCTCATTGCCGGCCCTTGTGTTGTGGCTCTTCTTCTCGCATTTGTTCATCGCTCATACGCTTTCTCCCCTCATTTTCTTGCAGTACTCGGCCGCGTTCGATTTGTTCATTGGTAGCCTTGGTTTGGATGCTATTAAGAGAGTTTTGAGCAATAAGCTTTTGCTCTTTCTCTGGCGCCTGTTTCTCGTGCATCAGAGGCTCTGGTTCCAGAACCTGAGCAGCCTCTTCCGGCGTGGCACGTTTGGATCGATTCGACAGCTTTTCTGCACTACTCACCCGGCGTTCAACCTTTCACCCAGCTATCTCGGCCGCGCTTAGCCAAGCACTGCGAAACCATTTGGACGGCCATCCAACGGGTCTTTGACGAGCTAGGTCTGGCTGCTTAAACACCCTCAATTATTTCGTTCAAACTTTCTGGTGAGCGGCTAAGGGAATGATTTTTAAGCGAACTTGGGTCGCCTTAAGTCTTCCATAGTCTCCGAATTCGTGCCCGCTGGCACCTATTACGGGCAATTATCGCTCAGGTCGTTGAGCCCTTCGTGGTCGACGGTGAAAAGGAGGGTGTCCTTGCCGAACTGGTGGTGTGTAATTTTGAAGACGAAGATGGTGTCATAATCGTCCTGCGGCCACGGGGGAACCTGTGCGGGATCGAGTCCGTAAAATTTAACCATCTGCCGGGCGAACTGATCGAGGAGGCGATGTTCCCAGGCGACGAAGACAAGGGCGTGCTGGTAGGCGGGCTTTTTCAGTTCGCCGGCAAGTTGGTCAATTTCCTTATAGCCGTAGGCGGTGTTGACTGGGAGTTGGCAGCGGATCGCCGTGGGCTCGATGGTGACAAGAGGACGGACATAGTACTTGCCATTGTCGACCTGCTCCGCGGGATTGGGTGCAAAGATAAACGCGGGGGTTCCGTATTTAAGAAGCACACTGGGCAGTGCGAGCGCCCGGTTGAGTCCGCGGCAACTCAGGTTCCCGAGCCCTCCCGGCGGTTTTTCTCCATGCCGAATGGCGACAATCGTTTCGGCGTCGGCATTCACAGGCGCGGGCGTGACGGTGGTGGTGTTCGTTTGCCCAAAGACCGGACCAGGAATCAACACAAGAACGGCTAGGGAAACAACGAAGGAGAAAAAAGAGCTCATGGTAGGTGGAAAATTATCACTTTAAGGGATCGGGCTCATCCAAAAGACTGAATGCTGAAGGCGCATGGTTAGAGCCCGGAACGCCAGTTGATCCGCGCAGCAGGATTGAAGAAGCTCAAAAAAGGATCGATCGACCTTTTCGAGAGCTGAGTTTTCTCTATCAAGGATTGCATTTTCAAGCCGACAGAATTGTCAAGGCGTCGACTAACTTAAGATAGTTGTCGTCGAAACTCTTTTGATTGCGTGAAACCGACCGAACCTATTGCCAGTCTTGAAGGCAATTTGCTGCCAATTAAAAACTGTCTTGATAGCGCCCTTGGAGGGATTAGGAGGGTGTCAGGCAAATTGTGTGTAGGGTCACAACCTGAGATAAAGA
>JAFAXJ010000136.1 GCA_019241095.1 Verrucomicrobiota bacterium
CTCAAAGCCGGCCGCATCCTATGGTTATGTTAAACTCTGATTGAGCGAATGCCTGCAAAAGGAGGTAATTTGGATAATCTTAGTCCATCCCAGACAAAACAACTGTTAGTTAGGGCTCTTCAACTTCTGGCTGAGCAGGTTGATCAACTCAATGAACTGGACCGCGCACTGGGCGATGGTGATCACGGAACCACGGTGGGAAGGGGAGTTGCAGCCGCTTTGCGTGAACTAGGCGCCATGGCGCCAACTAGCATTAATGAGATTTTCGTAGGAATCGGTAAGGGCATGATGAAGAGCATGGGCGGTGCGTCTGGCGTTCTCTATGGCGTATTCTTCCAAGGCGCTCAAAGCGCCGCGACTGTTGTTGAGTTAACCAGTTCCACTCTTCTAGATCTGCTTGAGTGTGGACTCAAAGACTTACAGGCCAAAACAAAAGCCGTTTCTGGTGACAAGACTATGCTTGATGCGTTAATACCTGCTATTCGATGCTTGGAGCAGAGTCGATCAAAACCTCTGCCGGAAGCCTTGCGAATCGTTGCGGCCGCGGCTGAGCAAGGCGCAAATTCAACAATTGGTCTGCTGCCAAAAATAGGTCGAGCCAAAACACTTGGACACCGTGCATGTGTTGCGAAAGATCCGGGAGCAACCTCGGTTGCGATCTTCTTTCGAGGTCTGGCAATTGCCAGCCAGGAACCGATTGCATCCTGATGAGGAAATCCAATGTGCAAGGATAATGTGCGACTCATTTCAATGACAATGCGGTCTTTATCTTCAATTGGGTCGCTGACCGGAACGATTAGGTTCACTCCTGTTTGTCGACTTTGTTGATTCGTCTCCTGAACACCCGCATAACTTTGGACTTGGTGGGTGAGGTCATTATATCTTTAGGCCGTGAACACGAATTCTGAATTGACGCACCGCGGTTCGGCTATTCTGGAACTTCTGCTTGCTGACTACCATCCGCGCGATTTCACGATTCAGTTGTGGGATGGCAGTCAAATAGGCGCTGAAGGGGATTTCTCCAGGTTCAACTTACGATTCAACTCTCCAGAAGCATTGCGCCTGATGTTGAGCAGGAAGTCTTCAGACCTCGCCTTGGCTGAGGCGTATATTTACGGTAGTCTAGACGTTCAAGGCGATCATGAAGCAGCGATGCGCTTGGCGAATTTCCTGGCGAACCGTCGTTTGGGCGCCTCAACTATCTTGCAGGTAGGCTGGAATGCTTTGCACATTCCAAGAGGAAGCAACAATGGGCGTCACGCAGTTAGATTGCGGGGGAAAGCGCATACCGTCGCGAGAGATCGGCAAGCCGTTAGATTCCATTACGACGTAACAAACGAATTTTACGCGCTGTGGTTAGACTCACGCATGGTTTACTCCTGCGCCTACTTTAAACAAGTTGATGACGACCTGGACACAGCACAGGTTCAAAAACTAGACTATTTATGCCGCAAACTTCGACTTAAACCTGGAGAACGTTTACTCGATATCGGTTGCGGTTGGGGAGGTCTCGTGATTTTCGCGGCGCAAAATTATGGAGTAAGCTGTAAAGGCATCACTTTGAGTGAGAATCAGGCAACTTTGGCCAACCAGCGCATTGCTCAAGCGGGATTACAGAAAAGATGTCAGGTTCAAGTCTGCGATTATCGAGAGTTAAGTGAGCAAGGTGAGTTCGAAAAAATTGTGAGTGTTGGAATGGTTGAGCATGTAGGCCGTGACCAGCTTCGCCGGTATTTCGGTCAGGCAATGAGTTTGTTACTGCCAGGCGGAGTTTTCCTTAATCATGGCATTGCTTGCAGAGCCGGTGATGAGTCAAAAACTTCGGCATTTATTAGTCGATATGTTTTTCCAGATGGGGAACTGCTGCCAATCAATGAAACATTACGCTACGCAGAAGAGGTGGGTTTCGAAGTGCGGGACGTGGAAAACTTGAGAGAGCATTATACGCTGACGCTTCGAGAATGGGCTCGGCGCTTGGACTTGAATCGCTCCCGAGCGGTGGAGGTCGTAGATGAACCGACTTTCCGGGTTTGGCGGCTTTTTCTTCCAGGCTCTGCCATTGCTTTTGATTCAGGGGCATTGAATGTCTATCAAACACTTTTAGTAAAAACAGCGGAGGGGTCTAGGGGATTGCCTTTAACACGTTCAGATTGGTATCTTGAAAAGAGGAGCGCATAAAACAGGTCCAACAAATGGAGATAGCTGAGAGGCTTTTAAGGTAGTGTCAGGTTTCCGAACTGACTGCGTGCTGTGAAATTTGGAAAATTGGAGCAAGCCTAATCCTCAATCAGGTAAGTTTTATCTGTAGCAGGTTTCTGTACAATTTTGGGTTCCATGAACAGATCTTTGTTTTGCATTGCCGTCGTCATTACGATAGTTTTTCAAATCGAAATTGGCGTTTCGCAAGGCGTTAATTATCAGATTGCAGGAAGCTATGTTAACAGTGCTCCAATCAATGGGCTAAGTGCCCCTGGCGCACAGTTTCTAATTGAATTCACGGTGCCACAAAAGATTGCGATTAGCGGTATGATTGGCGGCAACTTTTTTTTCATCATACCTATCCTTTCCGGTTCTTTCACCTTTGATGGGGAGAAAAACGTATGTTCGTCAGGCGCCTTCGCGTACTCGGTTGAAGGGCGCAGGTTGACAAATATCATTCTGCATACCGCGCTTGGGCAGATTGCATTAACGAGCGCGGCCGCGGCTTTTCCCATGTTTTTTGAGGCGAATCAAGAGCGGTCCGAAATACAGTTTTTGGCAGGCACTTTTGGTCGGGGCGCCGGGTCAGTGACGCTGAAAACAAACTCTGGCCAGGAATCAGTTGTTCCTGCGGTCTACTCCAGCATAGTGGGAGAAGAGGTCAACCAGACTCTTCGGCCCTGATCTGCAGAGGCGTGAAGCCGGGCGCCGATCTGGCTTTTTTAATTTTTTTCGTTCTCGTCCTCGTCGTCGCCTTGTTTCGGTTGGATTCCGGGTCCTTCTGCCCTCGGCTTCGAACACGGCACGAGGGCGAGGAGGAGAACTAAGACGACTAGGTTTAGACGAGCACGACGCTTAAAGCACCTTACGGTGCCTTGAGTGACATTGTTGGATCAATTCGTGTGTCAAAGGAGATTTCTTTTGGGATCAAATCGTTGATGGACCATCGGGCTCCGTTGAAGGCTTTCACCTGGATGTAGCCAGTTCCAGATGGGTATGCCCTGATCACTGTGTCTTTTCTGAAAGTTCCTCGCGGAGTACTGTCGATTTCAACCGTGACTGGCGTCTCGCCCACATCGACACTATTTATCTCAATTCGAGCTCCCGCAGGCACAGACGAAATTTTCACTGGTTGTTTTGGAGAGGTTTTTGGTGAGCCAAACAAGCCGCAACCGGTAAATAGACTCGCAAACATCAGTCCGAAACCTATAACTAATGCGCGTTTCTGAGGATCTCGATGTGTCGCAAAACTAGATCTTGCAAAAGCTGTCATGGAGGATTCAAGCTCATCCGTAACCAACCATTTAACAGACATCTATCGGTAAGAGAAGCACT
>JAFAXJ010000195.1 GCA_019241095.1 Verrucomicrobiota bacterium
ACGGCGGCATGGGGCGTCATGGCGGCGGCGCTTTTTCGGGCAAAGATCCTTCCAAGGTAGATCGTTCCGCTGCTTACATGGGTAGGTACGTCGCTAAAAACGTGGTCGCCGCGGGGTTGGCCGACCGATGCGAAATTCAGTTTGCATACGCAATTGGGTATCCTGAGCCGGTAAGCATTTCAGTCGATACCTTTGGTACAGCTACCGCGGATGAGAGAAAGATTGAAAACGCCGTACGCGAGGTTTTCAACTTCAAGCCGGCGGCAATTATTAAGCAACTCGATCTACTCCGTCCGATATATAGCAAAACAACCAATTACGGTCACTTTGGGCGCGAAGATGACCTTGAAGCTCTTACATGGGAGCGAACAGACAAAGCGCAAGCCCTTCGATCATTCGTTTTTTAAATAATACCTTTTAAATTATATTTCAGATGAGCACTGCCATTCAAAAGTCCGCAGATTGTAAGGTCGCCGATCTTGGATTAGCCGAGTTTGGACGCAAAGAGATAGCAATAGCCGAGACGGAGATGCCAGGACTGATGGCACTTCGAGAAGAGTTTGGCACATCCAAACCCCTAGCCGGGGCCCGGGTCGCGGGTTGTCTTCACATGACAATTCAGACCGCGGTTCTTATCGAGACCTTAATTGAGCTGGGAGCATCGATTCGTTGGTCAAGCTGTAATATTTTTTCGACCCAAGACCATGCTGCTGCGGCACTCGCTGCGCAAGGAATTCCGGTTTTTGCGTGGAAAGGCGAAAGCTTGGCGGAGTACGATTGGTGTATCGAACAGACGATTTTCTGGCCGGACGGACAGCCGCTCAACATGATTCTAGATGACGGCGGAGACTTGACCGCGATCGTGCACCAAAAGTACCCTCAACTTTTGAAAGATCTTCGAAGTCTTTCCGAGGAGACGACTACCGGTGTACATCGCTTATATCAGATGATGGAAACGGGCGATCTCGGTTGCCCCGCGTTCAATGTCAACGACTCTTGTACGAAATCAAAATTTGATAATCTGTATGGATGCCGCGAGTCGCTTCTGGATGGGTTAAAACGAGCAACCGATGTAATGGTGGCAGGCAAAGTTGCTGTCGTGTGCGGCTATGGAGATGTAGGAAAAGGATGCGCGCAATCCTTGCGAGGGCAGGGAGCACGTGTGGTGATCACTGAAATTGATCCTATCTGTGCACTACAGGCGGCGATGGAAGGGTATCAGGTAACGACTCTTGAAGAGATCGTTCGCGAGGGTGACATTTTTATTACCGCGACAGGGTGCCGGGACATTATTCGGCGCGAACATCTTGATGCGATGAAGAACCAGGCGATTGTCGCTAACATTGGCCACTTTGATCTTGAGATCGATGTTGCCAGTGTTTTTGACGATAAATCCCTAAAGCGGATCAACATCAAACCTCAGGTAGATCAAGTAGAATGGCCGGATGGTAAACGGGTCACTATCTTAGCTGAAGGCCGCCTGATGAATTTAGGATGCGCAACCGGCCACCCATCCTTTGTAATGAGCGCTTCATTTAGCAACCAAGTCATTGCACAAATCGAGCTGTTTACGAATCACGAGAAATACGAAAACAAGGTCTACGTTTTACCCAAGAAACTTGACGAAAAAGTGGCTCGGCTGCACCTGGACAAGCTTGGGGTTAAGTTGACGAAGCTGACTGACGCGCAAGCAGGATATTTAGGTATCAATTCGGAAGGCCCCTTTAAACCGGAAATTTATCGGTACTAATTAGAGTTGTGACGAGAAGTCGGGAGGGCGATCCCCAACCGAGGGGATCGCCATTTTTTTAACTTCGCCGCTCAACGACAATGGCGAAAGTTGTGGTACAGCTATTTGGAGTGCTGCCGTTCCTTTGCGGAATCTCAGATTTTTGCGTTTTGCAAAGAATCTAATTGGCCGCTCGTAATCCTCCGAGCATTGTTGTGGGGTTATGGATGCGACCTCGCAGATCAGGACGAAGATGGAATCAGCGGGGCTTAATCCTGCTGGTATCCAGGCGTTTTTGCACCAGTACAAAAAGCTGCAGAACACAGATGCCGGTCTTGTTGCGGAAGATTCGATAAACCCTGTCACCGATCTACCCTCGATCCGAAATCACCGGTCTACGGAAATCTCATCTTCCGCCGCCGATTCTACCGTTATTCTGAAACTCAACGGAGGTCTTGGAACGAGTATGGGACTGGATAAGGCTAAAAGCCTGTTGCGCGTTCGCGATGAACTCACGTTTCTCGATATTATCGTCCGCCAGATTCTCGCGCTTCGAGCCCAGTCGGCTCCTAAGGTGAAGCTTCTTTTCATGGACAGTTTCAGCACCAGCGAGGACACGCTCGCCTGGCTATCACGCTATCCTGAATTAGGAGTACCTACGAGTCTGGAGCTCTTGCAAAATAAGGTACCTAAAATTGAAGTGGAATCGTTAGTGCCCATCCGATGGCCATCTAATCCGGCGCTCGAATGGTGCCCTCCCGGGCACGGAGACATTTATGCCTCGTTGATCGGTTC
>JAFAXJ010000018.1 GCA_019241095.1 Verrucomicrobiota bacterium
AGTCCCATTCTACGCGATCGTAGTAGGGCTCCAAGGCTTTGTAGTCTAACGGCCAATCCATTAGAGTATTTTCTTTTGGCAGCGCTGATTCGGAAAACCGTTCAACGATGGCGCTTCGCATGCGGAAATCCTGTTCGCGAAAACGGAATGCGGCCGCGCCCCAATGCATAGTACCGCCTCCGGTCCCAATTGACGGGGGAATTTGAAATGGATCACCCAACCCGAGCCTATTAGACGCCCATGGTAGTACCTCAGCCTCGTTTCGTTCGTTTTGGCGCCATGTAATAGGATCGCTTGCCATATGTGGAACGATAGCGCTCCGGCAATAGTATCGGATCTCGTCAAACTTAGTTTTGAAATCAGCTTGCTTATAGAACCGGCCCTTTTCGAGCCCGACAACCTTCATTCCAGCTCGGCTAAGTTCCGCAGCTAACAACCCTCCAGCTGCACCGAGTCCTACTACAATTGCATCGCATCGAGCGGTCACTTTTTAGCTCCTTCCTCCGAAAGTATCTTGGCCGGTGCGGTAAGATCGCTAAGAGTCGCGATTGTCATTTGGCTGGCATCGAATCCAGGCCTCATCTGTTCTGCTGTGTAACTCCATTGTGCACCTGGGAAACCGACCATTTTCCACCCTAAGGCATCTCGATTTCCGCCGTAAATAGGATCTCCAAATGTGCCTTCCAGAGTGTGCTCATAGACGACTGAAAAAAATTGAGATAACCTCCCCGACTGGTCATCTCGTAACGCGCCTTCGATGGACCGTTGCTCCAGTCCGCCTTCTATATTTCGCAGGAGCTCGTCCTGTTGACTCTCGTTCAAATTTAGAAATGCGGATCCAAATCTTGCGCGACTTGACTGATCAAGAGCAGCAATACCCTCACGGTAGAAGGTTTGAAGGTGGCTAAAGAATCCTGCCAGCGCCCGATCAATAAAAATAACCGCCCTCGCTTCCTTAGCTCCTGGGTTCTTCGAATTCCCTGGTATTATACGCCCTGTAATAGCTTCAATTGTTCTTGCTTCTTCCTCATTGAAAAATATAAGTGCTGGAAAGAAGTCCTCTGTGATTGGCATAGTAGTCCTTTGAGTTATACCGCTGCTTTCCTTTTCCAGATCTGCAGCGTTTTGAATCTTTTCATGTTGTCCGTAATCGCTTTTTCAACTGGAAGGCGTTCCATGCTGGACGCGCCATAAAAACCGACAATGCCATTGGTGCGTTCTAAAACGTATTTAACATCTTCTGGGTCAGCCAGCGGTCCCCCGTGGCAGATGACTAGTACATCCGGATTAACTTCTTTTGCCGCGTCATGCATCGCCTGAATCGCAGCTGCTGATTCATCGAGAGAGATAGTGCTCTGTGCGCCTATCGTACCTTTGAGGGTAGTCCCGACGTGAGCCACGATGATATCAGCACCGGCTTTAGCCATCGCGCTCGCTTCGCTTGGATTGAATACATACGGGGTGGTAATGAGATCAAGATCACAGGCAATACTTATCATCTCCACCTCGCGGTCATAACCCATCCCTGTCTCCTCCATATTGCTTCGGGCCCGGCCTTCAAATAGCCCAACTGTTGGAAAATTCTGGACTCCCCTGAAACCAAGCTTTTTCAGCTCCTCTAAGAAATCAGGCATTATCCTGAAAGGGTCTGTGGCGCAGACGCCTGCAAGTACCGGGACAGTCTTTACGACGGGAATCACTTCCCGAGCCATCTCCACCACGATTTGGTTCGCATCACCATACGGCATCAAACCGGCGATTGATCCTCGGCCAGCCATTCTAAACCTTCCGGAGTTATAAATGATGATTAAATCTGCGCCACCCAACTCCTCGCATTTAGCCGATATGCCAGTGCCTGCACCGGCTCCGATGATTGGAATTCCCTCTGCAACCTGTTTTCGGAATTTTTCTATGGTTTGTTTTCTGGTCATCATAGACACTGGCTCCGGCTGGGAAGCTACTTTGCCTTTTCGGCTAATTTCTTATTGGCTTCGTCAACCATCGGCTTGAGGAATTCGTAAGACTCGCGAGCCACGAAATCCGGTTCGATGTCGCGCCGATCAAAGCCTAATTCCATAGCCAGATAGCCGTCATAACCGATGTCGGTTAACGCCTCCATAACACCTACCCAATCACCTCGTCCTTTGCCCGGCGGTAGTCGATTATTATCCGAGATGTGCATATGGCGAAGATTCTTTCCCATGCGATAAACGTAATCCGAAGAAGGCTCCTTCCGATAAAGTGAATGGAAGGTGTCGAACATGAGTTTCACATTCGGCTTGTTCACCGTCTCCATGATTTTGATTGCCTCTTCGCATTTATCTATGAAGTTGGTGTCGAATGAAACGGGCTCAATCACCAAAGTAATGTCAAATTCTGACGCCTTATCAGCAATTTCGTTCAATGCGGCGGTGCTCCACTCCCAAGCCTGTTCGTACGTCGTTCCGAAAACAATCCAACCGGGTATGTATAGCAAGATCTTACCACCCCATTCTGCGCTTAACTCGACCAAGTCTTTATAGTGATCGATTGTATGACGTCGCTCTTCAGGGACCGGAGACACGATATTGTGTCCGGGTCCACCGCTCAATGCGGGTAGCATGCTGGAGAGAGCGATCCCGTTATCATCCAG
>JAFAXJ010000149.1 GCA_019241095.1 Verrucomicrobiota bacterium
AACGCATCCGAATCTGCATGGATGCCATAACGGGTCCCTTCAAGATACCCCGTCAAAATAGCATTGATTGCTTTCTCGAGTTGGGCGGTTACGTCCGGAGCCGCCAGTTGGGAACTGTGAGCGGCCGACCGTAGGTAATCGTCCACGGCAATGATATACCACAAGGAAGCGTCAACAGAATTGAACTCTGGAATTTCGCCTTTGTCCGGGAAGCGATTCGGTAACATTCCGTTTGATACCGAGTGAGACCATTCGACGAGGATATCACGAGCTTCCGTTAATCGGCCAGTTCTCAGACAGAGGCCGCGAAGGGAAATGAAAGTGTCTCTACCCCAATCGCCAAACCAAGGATAGCCGGCTATGATCGTCTTGCCGGCGCCTCTTTTGACAAGATAACTATCGACTGATTGCTCGAGCCGATCATGGAAACGCGACCGACGCGTTCTCTCGTGGAACTCAGTTTCCGCAACAACGTCCTCAAGGTTCTGATCAGCCCCCACCAACTCCGATGTCGAAAGCACTAACAATCCGGACCGTTCTGTAAGGTCCCACTTGAAAATTCCAGGGGTGGCCAGGTCCTCAGTATAATCTAACCCCCTCTCCCGTTCTTGCTCATAGAGAAAATTATGATACCAATCCGGCATGTGCCGATAGTGTCCGTTCGAACAAGCGATAATCCGCGGCAAGCTATGGTAAGGCTGCCATTTGATCGTTCGGCCCAATTGCTGAGCATCAAAATTGAACGCCGCATTTTGATGATGAAGTGAATGATAATCTCGACCAGACAGAAAGGGACGCACATTCAGTACCAAACTTTCGTTCCATTCGCCGACCTTGCTCCAGCGTAGAATCACCGCCGGCTTACTATAAGGGACGAAAATCTGCTGTTCGATAAAGAGATCTGGCGCGACCTGATATTTCCATGAAGGCCAAGGCTTCAGTTGGAATTCTTTCAAGCGGCCAGCTCCATCCGGATAGGTCACATCAGGGGCATATCGTTGCGACGAAATAGATGTGGTTCTGTCCCCGATAGTGAGCCATGCATCAAATCCGTTGACCAGAACGAGTCGCCCGCTCGGGGGATTGCTGGCCACCAACAACAAAGCGTGATATCTCCGGGTTCTCACACCAACAGCTGTTCCAGACGCGAACCCGCCCAACCCGTCCGCTTCCAGCCACTCAGAGCTAGCATTGAGATTGATCATTGGACACTAGGATAGCGGGTGCCGAGTCTCCATCGCAACTGACCAGTTGGATTTCCATTCCCAACTCGGTTAGACAGCAGCTTATAAAATAGGTTCCGTTTTCTTTAACTTGTGTAACCTTTGGTGCTCCCATGCTAACCGTTACCCAGTTGTCGAAGGCTTACGCCGGGCGCCAGCTCTTCAAAGATGCTTCATTGCAGGTAAATCGCGATGATCGCATCGGTCTAATTGGAGCAAATGGCGCCGGTAAGACGACGTTAGTGTCCATCCTTTTAGGCAATGAACAACCGGACTCCGGCCAGATTGCGCTTCAAAAAGGAGTGCGCATCGGGTATCTGCCTCAAGAAAGCTCACCATCCAGGAGCGAATCTATTTTAGAACTTGTCACTCTTTACCCCTCAGAAACGGAGAGTTTGGGCACCGCCGACGTTTGGGACCGGCATATCGTTGAGGCGCGCGCTAAAAGAATTTTGCGAGGACTCAGTTTTCGGGAGACCGACTTCAACAAGCCAGCCGATTTTTTTAGCGGTGGCTGGATCATGCGCGCTCAACTAGCGAGATTGCTCGTTTTTGAGCCGGACCTTTTGCTTCTCGATGAGCCTACAAACCACCTGGATCTGGAATCGCTGATCTGGTTTCAAAACTATCTGAAAAGCTATTCGGGAGCGATTCTGATGATCTCGCATGATCGCTCATTCCTGAATAACCTTGCCGAGAATATCATAGAAATCGATCATGCTCGGCTGGTTCGGTATCGCGGAAATTTTGACCAGTTTCTCGCGCAGAAAGCTGCTCGCCAGGAGCAACTGATCGCCGCTTACAAAAATCAGCAAAGTGAGATTGCACGCCTCCAGACATTCATTGACCGATTTGGCGCCAAAAATACCAAAGCATCGCAGGCTCAAAGTAAACGCAAGCAAATCGAGCGAATGGGGCGCATCGAAATACCAGAGAAGAAAGGAACTGGCGTATCCTTCCGTTTTCCGCAGCCTGTTCGTAGCGGGCAAAAGTTAGTCGAACTCCGGGATGTCATGTATGCATACGGAGATAAACAGGTCTATGAAAGGCTGAATTATACAGTCGAACGAGGCCAGCGAACCGTACTGGTAGGGCCAAACGGCGCCGGCAAATCTACTCTCTTAAAGCTTTTAGCAGGTGTTCTGCCAGTGCAACAAGGAGTTCGCGAATTGGGATCTAACATCCATCTAGGGTACTATTCGCAGCATCGAGTTGACATGTTAAATCTGTCAAATTCCGTTATTGAAGAAGCAAACGAGAGCGGTATGCCCCAACAGACCGTCCGCGCGACTCTAGGCGCCTTCTTGTTCCGTGGTGATGACGTCTTTAAATCTGTCCGCGTTTTGAGCGGAGGCGAAAAAAGCAGGCTAGCTCTCGCGAAGTTGTTACTGGACCCACCTAATTTTTTATTAATGGATGAACCTACTACTCATCTTGACATAGAGAGCATCAACGCGCTTATCGCTGCTTTGCAGCAATACACCGGCACCATTGTTTTTATCAGTCATGATGTGCATTTAATTCGAACTCTTGCTAGCTCAGTACTCCATGTTCGGGCGGGCAAGGTTAAATTCTATCCAGGAGACTATCAATACTATCTGGACAAGACCATGGTTTCCGAACGGGTTGGGCTCACAGCCACTTCAGACCAGTTCTATTCGCCTGAGAATCGTGCCGTCGGCGCTCATAAGATCGACAACGCTCCTGCGGCGGGCTCATCCTTGGCTCCGAATTCGGACAAGCTCCGTAAAAGAAGAGAGGCCGAGGAGCGCAACCTTCGCACTCAAGAACGAAGGGTATTGGAAGCAAAAATGAAGAACTTGGAAGATAATATAATGAGTCTGGAGGCTCGGCAGAGAGAGCTCGTAACAGAGTTAGAAAACTCTGCAACAGAGTTAGAAAGGTCGAGCGCTCGTTCGATTCTTGAGATCAATAAAGAACTGCGCCAAATCAGCGATCAATTGCAGCATCTTTCTCCTGAGTGGGAACGGCTGGTAGATAGGATCCAAAAATAAGAAAGCTCGCGTGGATCTTTCGAACCTGCTTAAAGAATGAGAGTCGCGGTTCTGTTTGGCGGTAACAGTGCAGAACGCGACGTTTCGATCGCAAGCGGGGCCCAAGTTGCGAAAGCATTGCGTGCGGCCGGTCATCAGGTAATCGCGGTTGATACGTTTCGCGGTGTACTGACCGATGACGAACAAGAAGTGCTGCTAACTAGAGGAGTTGCTCCTGACCCGCCCGACGAAAGAGAATTGCACGCCGTGCGCACAAAAACAGGATCTCTTATTCAACCATCATATTTTATTGATATCGACGTTGTTTTCCTGGCCTTGCATGGAGGTACCGGCGAGGACGGAACCATTCAGGCTCTCTTCAGCGCTGCGGGAATTTGTTACACCGGCAGTGATCATCTGGGCAGCGCCGTCGCGATGGACAAAGACATGTCTAAACGTTTGTTGGTGTCGGCCGGAATACTTACTCCACGCTGGCTGATGGCTCCGATAAACCCAGATAGAGCAATTGGCCTTTTAGGTCTCCCCCTTGTGGTGAAGCCCAACAAGCAAGGCTCGACCGTTGGACTCACGATAGTAAAGGACCGCTCTCGGTTAAATGCTGCCATAGATGAGGCATATTGTCATGACGATGAGGTGATGATTGAACAATTCATTCCCGGACGGGAACTCACAGTCGGCATTCTGGCTGATCAGCCATTAGCCGTGGGAGAGATCATTCCGAAGAGATCCGAGATCTTCGATTATCAAAGCAAGTACCAGCCAGACGGTGCAGAAGAAACTTTTCCAGCAGCTCTTAATGCTGAACTAACACAGTCCCTTCAGAATACCGCTTTGCACGTTCATGGCACTTTGAAGCTACGACATTATAGCCGAATCGATTTTCGAATGGACGAGCAATCAAGGTTTTGGTGCTTGGAAGCTAACACTTTACCGGGTATGACCGGACTAAGCCTGTTACCCAAAGCCGCTGCCGCAGTAGGAATTTCATTCCCTCAGCTATGCGACAGGATCTGCAAACTTGCGCTCGAGACTCACAAGTGCCGCTCTGAGTCAAGTTTCAGATAAACCGGCCGCCTTCTTCGACCCTAACGCTTAGTCTCCTGGATAGGGAATGTTGTTTTTCAAACCCGCCCAGATAATTCGATTGAATGCTTCAGGATCACCCAGATTGTCTTCTCGCGAAAAGTCAAATTGTGCCGTTTTCTCCGCCCAGTAATGACCATCGTGAGTTGAGCTGCTCCCTTTTGCTCTGTGAGGGAGTGGCAACTGAGTTTGCGCCAAATAATTCGAGGGTTGAGCTACGAAGTTCCAGCTCTCCTTTTCAAGGTCAAAGATTTTGAGCATCGGGCACTGGCTAGCGGTATTGATGTTCAGATGATCAAGGTTAAGTAGTTCCTCTATCGAACGCAGCAAATTCACGGTCGTGTACCGGTCTGATATCACGGCGCCTTGTTTGATATAAGGGCCGACAATATAGGCAGTCGATCGATGCGAGTCCACGTGATCGGCGCCGTTCTGTGCATCATCCTCTACGACGAATATTAACGTGTCCGATTTGTATGGACTCTTTGTTACCTTTTCCACCAGCCTACCTACCGCATAATCGTTGTCGGCTTGCTGTTTTTCAGGAGTATTAACCCCGTCCAGAGCCGAATCGAATCCTCCCATGTGATCTCCTCCAAATCGAACTAACTCGAGCTCAGGCAAAGCTCGTTGTTTCACATAATTGTCAAATTCTCGTTCCCACTCGAGTTCGCGATAGTAGTCGGGGAACCCCAGGTCGATCCCCCGAAAATATTCATCAGTCTTTCCTATCAGCTTGGGATCAGCAACGTACGCAACTTGAAGGTGGGCGTTAAAAGGGTCTCGTTCTCGCGGGATGGGATTGCCGGCCGATTTGGTGTATCTGCTAAGATCAACGAAGAACCCATAATTGCGCACTCGCAATTCTGCACGCAAGGCAGCATCCCAGACATATCCTCTCCCGGCGGGTGTGTCGACAGGGCCGTCCGGGGCTACCACATTAATCGCCCCTGGAAGCAGATCCGGATCATCAGACGTATCCGGATTAGCTTTTTTTCGGGCGGCTAATGAGCTTAATCCAACGTTTATGTTGCGGTTAACTCCCTCATATTCATAAGCGGTCCCCCGATCGGCATAGATAAGCGGAACCGCTTTTAAGCCAAAATCACTTTCTCTTCCGGAGGTGCTCCAGGGCCAACCGTCCCCGCTCACATCGCCAGGATCGTAAAAGTTATCTAAGTCCACAAACGATTTAGCTAACTGGTGCAAGTTCGGTGTAATGCTCCATCCGAATTCAGTTAGTTTTGCATCACCATTGCCGCGCCCAAGATCTCCCAATACTTGGTCGTAAGTACGATTTTCCTTCACAATGTAGATAATATGCTTGATCCTTTTACGCAGCTCGGTGATCACT
>JAFAXJ010000276.1 GCA_019241095.1 Verrucomicrobiota bacterium
CAGGTCAAATAACTTGCATCCCCGGTAAACCTTGACGGTTGCATCGCCGATGCGACCCTGGCCTCTAAGCGCCGTGTTAAGCCAACTTCGATAACACGGCAGACAACACTTCACCAACCGGAATTGCCGTAGTTGCACGCACATCAAAGTCGCGACGATAGAAAAACTGTGACAGCAAAGGTGAAATGATCTTCTCCTGAATATCATATTCGAAGATCTCCCAGGGGCTGGTGCAATTGAAGATGCTTACGCAAGATGTCCCTATTCCCAATGCCAAGTGCATCGGCAAACTATCGCCTCCAACCAGGCAACGATGATTTCTTACATCCCCAAGATGTTCCAGCAACGTGCTTCGCTTCGGCAGAATGTTCACTTGCAAGCCTTCAGCTTGCAGACGTTTCGCCAACTCGTCGTAATAAGCCCAATTTTTCATCGGCCATACCGCACCAGCTACTGGTGCGACCGCCACATCCCCATGGAGGTCAGTTTTCACCGGCTCGGGTAAAACATATTTCTCGCCGCCAAACGTAAAACCAAGACCTTCAAATACAAGATCCTGGTAAGTTCGTCGATTCTGCAGCTTGAGCTGGTCTGCTTTTGCACGGCCGTGGACACTTATCAGGCTCAGATCGAACCACCGTTGCGAGTCTTTGGTGTAAGCTGGAGCATTGTGTTTATCAAGGTAAGCTCCATAGAGTTGGCGGTAACTGGCCTGCCGAATGAACCCGGCTACTTCGATATCATCCTCCAGGTTGATGATGAGGTCGTACTCGGCATCGAGCGCTTGTGTGCGATTTTCCCATGTCAGTGGACGAACGCCAAACCCGATTCCTTCCAAGAGAGATAAATTATTCTTTGCAGTGATCCAGGTGATTTCACCTTTGAGCCTACGCAATAAGCTCGTCGTACGGACCACATCTCCGGTGGCATTCAGCTTGAGAATCAAAATTTTCATAGCAAATCAGTTCTGTCGGAAGAGAAGGCGTTCGATCGCTTCGAGCGTGAGTACCGCGTTTATCTCTTTCACATAGTTTTTTCGACCGCTAATGTGATCACTTAACATTCGTGATAAAAAATCTTGATTCCAGATAGCGGATTGCGACGCCAAGGCCAGCCTTTCGTGCATATAGCCCCTCAGCTCTCGACGGAACCAGCGTCGATAAAGCAAATATTTGTGCAGGCCAAGCAATCCGAACCACTGGAGACTGGCCAGTATCGGATCAGCAGGCGTCAGCCAATTGGGCAATCCTTCGCTGTAATAATAGTCCAGCTTGAAAGTGAACTCGGCGAACGCACGCGCAGCTAAACGTGAGGCTCTATTCGATCCATCTTTCAGTCCACGGTCGGTTGGCATTTTACTCAGACCGGGACTGGCTGTTCGTATAAAGCCCAGCGCCGATTGTGGAGATCGGCGTAACGTGGCCGGAATCCGGTATGCCAAGGCAACCAACTCGTTATCCAGGTAGGGTGTACGAAAAGTGACCTGAGACCGGCCTGCCGAAAGGCTCCCAAAAAGACCCCATGGGATCTCTCGAAAGGCCGCTGCAGTCACCGGGTGCGTGCTCGAGGAAGGAACCTGTTCACCTTGAAGGGCGACACTTTGACGAAAAGCCGGATCCAGCAGATCGCTCGAAAGCCGCATCGGCTTGAAGGTTGACATCCCCCGCAACACCTCGCTGCCAAAATTTCCGGTAATTCGGATTGGCGCCAACTGACGCGCCAACCCATTGAAATAAATTTCGTGTGCACCAGTGACTCCAAAATAGCCGTCTGTAATCCAAACCGTCTTATCCGCTAAATGATGAAAATTCTCGAAAAAATCAGAGCTTATTGGCAAAGTACGATACGGAATTCCGCTCAGGCTGGCGATCTGAGCCGCCAAAACTGCATCCAGGGGCCTACCTTTTACTCCAACAAATGTATAACAGAGAGCTATTTCAGCTTTCGAGGGCCGGCCAGCCATGATCATCCGGGTATCCAAGCCGCCAGTCAGCGAAATACCTACAGCGCGATCAGCCTCGAAGTAGCTTGGCAGTAGGTTTCTAAATTTCTCGTTGAACTCATTCTGAAAGCCGGCCTCTGTCAGCGGGGGTTGCGATTCCCATTCTGCAGGGGTGAAGTAATATTCTGGTGAATTGTTTTTCAGAAGTGCCCAGATCGATCCTCCCGGGAGCAGTTTCAGGTGGCGAAACAGGGTCTTCCACCCTGCAGTGCAGCCAAAAGTTAGATATTGAGCAATACCGTCCTCGTCAAATTCGCGCGAGTCCGCCAGGACGCGCAGTAAAGCTTTCGCTTCACTTGCGAAGTACAAATCTTCGCCCACCTGACGGTAATAGATTCTCTCGAGGCCAAAACGATCGTTGAATAGAAAAGCCCTCTTCAACTTGCGGTCAATTAACAAGCCGCTGAAAACGCCATTGAGCTGAGAAACGAATGCACCGCCGATTTCGCGATAGGACTTCACCAGCCAGCCGTAGTCTGCCATGGCTAATGCCGATGCATCAGCGGAGTCTGGCAGTGCGCATTCTCCCGAAATCAAAACCGTAACTCCGTCGATCGGAGCAGCCGAATTCCTTTCGGAAAAAGAGCCTTCGATCGCTACCCAACCAGCATAAATTCCTAACTCGGGAGCGCACTCAGTCCCAGAACGATAGAATTTCTCGTGCTCCATCGAGTGAAGCATTTTTCCAATCAACTCCTGGCAGTCCAGAGGTGGGCGTTGACTGATGAGTCCTAAGATCCCGGGCATATTGCTTCGCTCAACGGCCCGGCTGAGCCTCGTCTAAGCTTCCTTTTCGACAACGCTCTTCGATTCATTCCAGGAGCGGCGATATTCTTTCAATCGATTCTTCAGCTGCGGCGGAATCGCCGCTTTCCAGCCCCGATGCAGTCCTAATCTGAGTGCAAGCCTGCCTTTCGTAGTCAGCGGCACAAAGTACCTCGGAATGCTCATTTTCTCAAAGCCGCAGCGGCGTTTAAATTCTGCGAGTGAGTCGTCCGTCCAGAAAAAGTAAACCAGATAAGGCAGCTTCAACCTTTCACAAACCTGCACAGTTTTTGCCACCAACGCGTTAGTGATTGCCTTATCTCGATGTTTCAGGCTTGAAATGATTTGTCCGGTCAATCCATATCTTTGGGCGTTTCCCAACATAACAAAGCCAATCAACTCGCCTTCATGATAGGCGCCGATCATTTGCTCGCGATGAAGATAACGGGAAAACTGTGTCTTTACCTCTTCGGATGTCTTACCATAATGCCAAAATTGACGGCCTTGACGGATCGGCGCTTCATTGAAAATGTCCGTCATACCACGCACAAATTCGTCATCGTAAACGGCTTCTTTAACGACCACGCCCTCCTTTTCTGTTTTCCGCACCAGGTTTCGAATACGTGACTTAATTTGCTGATTCCACCAGAACTCGTAGCTTTGAATCGGCAGCACAGCAATGTCTTCCCATTCGGTATGGTACGAGTACCTTTTATTTGTATCAGGTACGCGCTGCCAAAAGCTAAAGATATCCGGCTTGAATCCGCGATTGCTTCGTAAGCTCTCCAGAACGAACTCTGGATCGCGCACATCCTCGTACCATTCATCTTCGAGACTCAAAACCGTAACAGGGCCACGCTCCAGGACATAGTTTTGCGCATCAATTTCAACACATCGAATTTTTGCCGGCTGACCCTTGATCAGTGACTCCCGTTGGCTAAGCCGCAGGTTCGCGGAAGACGCAGGAATTGTATCTACCATAGATAAGACTTTCATTGATTAACGAATAGCTAATCGAGCGCTCGTTTGGTTGGCTGACTCAGCTACTCGCAGCCATTGCTCGAGCATAACCAAGCTGAATAGCAGCTTATGATTATCCTGCCGCTTAGACTGGTGGTCTCGTAGCAGTTTCGCCACCGAGCTGAAGTCAAGCCAGGTAAACATTCGCGAGCGCCGATCTAACAGCATTTGCGGAAGCTGGCCTTCAAACTTTGAATTGAACCAGTCATCCACCACGTTCACGGCGAATCCTCGTTTCTTGCGGTTAAGAATCGCCTTTGGTAAAAACCGGCGACAGACGGAACGATGAAGCCACTTGCGCTGACCTCGGCGAACCTTCGCATTTGAGCCTAGGCGCTGCGCATATTCGACAATCGTCTTGTCGAGGTACGGAACTCGTACCTCCAGGCTATGTGCCATGGATAGCTTGTCCGCGAACATTAATAGTTCATCGGGTAAAGACGAGCGTACTTCCAGTAGTTGAAACCCACCAAGGTCGTCGAGATGCTTCATCTGCGGTTCCAGTGACCGCCAATAGTCCACAGAATGATGATCTCCCAAACTCGCCAGCACCTCAGGACGAAACAGGCTGTCAATATGCTTTTCGGGCGACAGTGAGAAGACCTGTTGGTATCGCTCCAGCCGCTCGCGGGTACCCAGCGCGTGAATACCACGTTTGATGGTCTCATTCCGGGGAAGACGACGAACCGCTGATCCGATCGGTCCGCTAACAACGCCGGGCAATGCTCGCCAATACTTTCCATAATGGACTCCAAGGTGCCGGTTATAACCCCCGAACACCTCGTCCGGTCCCTGACCGATCAGAGCCACCTTCACATCCTCTCGTGCTCGTTGACAAACAAAGTACATCGGCACAATCGATGAAGAAGTGATCGGCTCCTCCAACGCAGCCACAATTC
>JAFAXJ010000331.1 GCA_019241095.1 Verrucomicrobiota bacterium
CAACTGACGCCGCGCTGCTGCTATCAAGCTCGGTCGATTAATCAATCCGAAGCGAGAAAAATGGCGTTCCTGGCCAAGATAGATGTTTTCCGCAACAGATAGATTCGTGAGCAAAGACTGTTCTTGAAAAACAATACCTATTCCCGACGCATTCGCTTCCCGTGGGCTGCTCAATATGATGGCCTTACCATCGAGCTTCAATGTCCCTGAATCCGGCTGATAGACTCCGGCGAGAATTCGCATGAGGGTCGATTTCCCCGCCCCATTTTCACCGACTAATCCGACCACTTCATTTGCATCGACAGCGATGCTTACATCTTTCAAAGCATGCACCCCGGAAAACCCTTTATTAACATGAGCGACGGAGAGCATACGTCACTTCACAATCTTCATACGAGTTCGATCCAAGGTGAGCGCCACCGCCACAATGATAAGAATTCCTTGCACAGCTTGTTGAACATAAGGAGAAATCCCGACCAACACCATACCATTGGCGAGAGTAGATATAATAAGAACTCCGATTAAGGTGTTCAAAACACCTCCCTCCCCACCGCTCAACGCGGTGCCGCCGACTACCACAGCAGTGATAGCCGAAAACAACCGGCCATTCCCGATGAGCGCTTGAGCTTGACCCAGCTGCGCAGCCGCTAACATGCCGCCGATGGCGTAGAGAGCTCCGGCCAGAGTGAATATAATCACTTTCACCCTGCTGACCGGAATACCGGATAAGATGGCAAGATCTTCCCCGCCTCCAATTGCATACATATACCGACCAACAGTTGTAAATCGTTCGATAATCCAGCATAGCGCAAGGGCAGCTAGCGCCAGCCAAACAGCTAAAGGGAACCCAAGGAAGTAGTGCAGCGCCAATCCCCTAAATGCCGGGTCCACAACTCGTACTGTCGTACCGCCCAGAATAAAGGTAGCCAAACCAAGCGCCACGAACCAAACTCCGAGACTTACCATGAATGAGGGTATTCTGAAACTAACATGTACGCACCCATTCAGTAACCCGATGCCAGCTCCGGCGAAGACGGCAAGGATTGGACCCCACAATCCAAATGCGTTCGTATTGCGATCATTTTGAACTAACAGGCTGATTACCACTGAGCCGATAGCCATAACACCCTCAACGGAGAGATCAACACTGCCTAAAATGATGACGAAATTCGCGCCTAAGGCGAGCACCATCGGGATCGCGGCTGAACTCGCTAGACGGACGATGTTTCTGAACTCAAAAAATCGCGGATTTACTGCACCGATCAATAGTGAAAGAACTATCAACGCAAGCAGGGGAGCAAAAGGCCGGACCCGAGCTAATATTCTTTTTGAAAGCTGCTTTCGCTCTACGGAGGACCGACTGTTCAGTTCAGTCCTTTTTAAGCTGGCATTGTCCGGCCTTTTACCTGCTGGCGATTCCATTCAAACGGCGCCTGCGGCAACCTATCAGGCTCGACAAGCAATACGCAATCTAGTTAGACAGCTTTAAGCCTGTCGTATTTGTCCGGTAACGCGACCCCACAGATCATTCCAATCGACTGTCGGCTCAGTTGCCATATGCGTTTTATAAAACTCGTCGGCGTTCTCTTTCGTTATTAATGCCCCGGTTCCATAAAACTCACGATGCGACTTCGGTTCTTTGGTCGGATCGAATTTTCCTGTCTTTGCCGCATAAGCAATAGAAAGACCCATCCCTCCCTGCCAGTAGGGATCCCATGACACCGTCGCGGCGAACTCACCAGCTTTGACCGCTTCAACCGCGATCTTAATTCCGTCAATTCCGGTAATTGGTATTTTGCCCGCTAGATTTTCAGCCCTGAGAGCTTCCAACGCTCCAGAACCCATGTCGTCGTTAGCAGCCCAGATTCCTTTAATCTGATCCCCGAACCGGGTTAGCCAGGCGCTTACAATATCGTGTGCCTCGGTCGGCTTCCAATTGGCCACTTGGAAATCCAGCAGCTTGACTTCAGGATTTGCGTCTAATACCTGTTGAAGTCCTGCTTTTCGCTCTATTGCCGGAGTGTTGGAAAGAATACCTCCTAGCGCGACGATTCCTCCTTTGCCGCCGATCGCCTTCACCAATGCGTCAGCTGTATCGTGCCCATAGCGGACGCCGTCAAAAGAGATATGCGCTACATAATTCGGATTGAAGTCCCAGGGATGGAGATCCGCGGGTTTGTTCCACTGGGTCACTACGTACGCGCCCGCCTTTACCACCGATTCGACGATAGGGCGAGCATCCGGACTGTCATTCGGATCCACGTTGAGAACCATATTTCCCCCCGTTTTTTCTAACATAGCCCGAATGTCAGCGATGCCTTTTTCGCTGTCTCCTTCAGTCACCAAGGTGACGTACTCAGCACCGACCGATTTAGCAAAAGCTTGACCTCCCTGGTTCCAAGTCGCGTGATACGGATTAGAGAGAGATCGGATAGAATTTACTACTGTTGGCGTCGAAGCGGCTAAACCCCGGCGAGGCAACATCGTGAGTGCAGCACTTCCAGCGGCGAACGCCGCTGTCTGGCGAATGAAAGTTCGGCGCCGGATTGATTGGCCGGGCCCGTGATTAGATGAGTTCATGGTCAATTGTTCCGCTTGCCAACGCCCTGCCAGTACGGCGAGTTCCTACCTGAGAGTCGCCTGAGACCAGGGAACAGCAATCCAAAAGCAAATCTGCTCTTGCGCGCCAACCGCAGCACGAGAGTTTCGGAGAGAGCCGCCCGAATCCTTTTCTAGGGGGAGTCAACGAACTGGAAATACTAAAGGGTGAGGTCGAGAGCAAACGAAATCCGCAATTTTGCTGACCGTTTAGCAAACGAAATGCCCAATGAACATCGCACAATACACTCGCGTCTCTGAGGCGACTTGCTTTCCGGGGTCATCCTGGAGGTATGGCTATCTTGCTTCACCTTTAAGGCTCAGTCGGCACCGGCCTGTGCTGCACTCAAACCGCTCGACGTGTTCTATCGAGCAAGAACCATCCGCAGAAATCGAGCATCGGAAAAGGAAGGGTCATCCTGACCTTGGCGCACTATAATCAGGCTCATCGAGGGAATGATAAACATTCTTTGATATCCGGAACCGATCGATGCAATCATGTCTGAAGGCGCTTCTCTACAAATGCAGCTGTTCTGCCAGTTTTGCCGCTCCCAAGGGAGTTCCAGCATTCGCTCGATATCCACCTCGCGAACTGAAGGATCGAGCGCAGTCTGATTGAGCCAGAACCCCATTCCGAAAATGGGGTTTGCACGTGTGCCTTGGAAAAGTGTGTCCAGAAACTGGGGCTTGACAATCTGATTACCAGCGATCCGGCCTTTTCCCAGAATCAACTTACCGAGCATCGCCCACTGCCGGGCTTCAAGCCTGAATCCGCTAGCCAGCAGCGGATTGCCTACCGCATCCTCCCTGAACTCTACGTGATGGACTCCCAGTGGAGTCAAAAGGCGAGTAGAAATGTACTGTTTCGGAGTCAAATGTTTGGGCATCAGTTTGCGACGAAGCACCTCACTAAAAATCTGCAGTTGGCTCGGTCCGTAGATAAACGATTGACCCCGATCGCGAACAGATGGGAGCTGCAGACTGTAGCGGTTGCGATCCGGTATACTTCTGCCATGCAAAGCAAAAGCAGGCTCAATCCCTGCGGTGAAGTTCAGGAGATCGCGGATGCGAATCTGGGTTTTCCGACCGTTCCACTCGGAGACGGTTTGGCTGACTGGCTCGTTAAAGTCGAGGAGTTTGTCCTGGACAGCGATTGCCGCCGTAACGCACCAAAACCCTTTGGTTCCGCTGAAGATGGGAGCAATTGGATCTTTCCAACGATGATCAGGATAATCCTCCAGTAAAACTCGTCCATTCTGGACGACTAAAAAAGCTACCCCGCGATGTGAAGCAGAGTATGCCGCAGCACTTTGTAATGCGGAGGTATTCAATCCGCTGCCTTCAACGAACAAGGGCCAGCTAACAATTCCCAGAACCGACAGAAAAAAAGGTTTGAAGTTGCCCATTTTTGGCGACACACAACTAGCGTTCGTTCCAGTAACCGCCAAGCAGGAAGTTCGTGATTATGACCGTCGCCCGTCCAGAGGACCAAACACTGAAGTGCTGGACTGTGGATCTTGCGCTTTCAGGATGCTCTCCATCAATACCTTCTCGACTCTTGGCTCTGGCTCCCGGCTTCTGCCTTATCCTCCATTCTCGGAGGCGCTTGCAGTTCTTCATTTATATTGATGTGTTATCGGCCCTTGCAAACCTGCAATCCCGAGAGTTCTTAATCGATGGCTGCTGAGATCGACCAATCACTACGCGACGAAGCCTGGATCGGCGATGCCGTGCTAACGCTTTTTGTTCGAAGCTGGCTAATGAAAACCCGATCGAAGACGATCGACCCAAGAGAAAGAGCAGCGTTATTCGAACTTTTTGTGTCCAACCAATTCCTTTCTTCCTTTGGAGAACCCACCCGAGTGGAGGCCAAAGTTGGCCGAATTTATCGCGAACATGGGCTCCAGGAAAGCTTCAGACACCTTGAGGGCACTTTTGTGGATAAGTTCCTAAGAACGGCTCGAAATAAGGGATTCAACCTGTAGATCGATCGTACTCGAGTCTCGATATTCTTCAGATTTAGAATCGGGTCGAGATGAGCTAATAGGAATGTCACAGTAAAACTCAGTCAATTTACCTTCTTCGCTGATCACTCCGATACGACCTTCGTGTGCTTGAACAATCAGCCTGGCTATTGAGAGCCCGAGCCCGACGCCCTCGCCCTTCTGCCTTGGAGATCGGTAAAACTTATCGAAAACCCTTGGGATATCCTCCTCACTGAGACCTGGGCCTGAGTTGATGACACTGAATCGGACGAAGTCCTGGTGCTGCTTTGAGACCCTTAGACAGATTTCCGAACGAGGATACCCATATTTGATCGCATTTGAGAGAAAGTTAGAGAAAACCAATGACAATCGTTCCGAATCTACCTGGACCATTGGAAGATGGTCCGGAACATCCTTGCGCAAAGGTCTTGAAGAATCTTTGGCCAGTTTAAGAAATGACTGAAAGAGATCTTCTGCAAGCTGACATCCCGGGAGACTCTGGAGGTTTAATTGCGCCTTCCCGCTCTCCATTCGTGCCAGATCGAGAATACTGTTCAGGGTTTTAAGCAGTTTTTCGCAGTCGTTCCGGGCGGATCCGACAAGCTCCTCCTGCATCTCGGTAAGAGCTCCGGCACTCTTTTCCAGGAGAATGTGCAGCACGAGACGGATGCCGGTTAGCGGAGTTTTGATTTCATGACTCAGGGTAGCTAACATATCGGATCTCATCTCATCCAGCCATCGGAACCGGGTCACGTCCACCAGCATAACGGCCGTGCCAAAGGCCTTGCCGTCATCGAGAACAATTGGAAAGAGGCGAGGCAAAAAGTAAACTTCCTGATCGGCGATACGCACCATGAGCGCTTGTTTAAGTTCGTCCAGCCTATAGTCGGCGCCGGAAGCAGGTACTTCGGTAAAGTGTCTGCGGATCGAAGGCGGCATCTGGCCTCTCCAATTCAGAGCGTCTACCAGTCGCTCTGCCGCAGGATTCATTCGGGCAATTTCATCGCGATCGCGCAAGATAAACAGCGGGTACGGCAAGGTGTTCATCATAGCTCGAATAACCTGATTCAATTCGATGATTTTGAGGTCTGTTTCCCGATAAAACACTCGAAGCTCTTCAGCCATTGCGTTGAATTCTCGAGTGAGGGCGCCGATCTCGTCATCTGCCGCGACCGGTAAAGAGCGGTCAAATTGCCGTGCTCGCAACTCTCGAATTGACCGAGTTAAATTGCGAACGGGGACAATGACTGAATTTCCTAATCGAACGAAGCTGAAGACAAACACGACCACAGCGCTGATCATCGCTATGAAAAGGATTCGGATTGAGGTCTTCGCTTGCTTTTCCGCCTTCTCGTTAGCACGGAACATTAGAGATTCGTTTCTCTCTAGAATCTTTTCGCTCAAGTCCGCTATTTTGAGCGTGAGCGACGGCACTTGCCCTCGCAAATTGGTAAAGCTTCCATTATTGCCAAGAGGCTGCCGCTGAAACAGTTCGAACGCGTTTCGATAAGCATCAGCATACTCTTTGCAAGCTGATCGAAGATCTGCGACCCACTGACGTTCCTCGTCAGTTTTAGCGTTTTTTACCAGGACTGGCAGTTGCAGGTCGAACTCCTTTGCCGTGTCGTTTAAAACCGAAGGCTGATCGAAGGGGGGATAAGCACGATCGCCGCGAGAATAGAATGTATTGACTCGCGCTGTGGCAGTTCGCATATAATGACACACCTTTATGCTGCCATAATTATCTCTGAGTACATTGTCCACTGCTCGGCCCAGATCATTCGAGAGCCAGACTCCATAAGCCCCAACGAGTAAAAGAATCAGCAGTGTCGCCAGCAACCCGAGCGTTAGCTTCCAGCGGAGCATAAAATTTGTTCAATCTTCATTCTAACTCAGGAAAACTCGAACTTAGAGCTTCAAGCGTTTTCGCTTTCGATACAAAGTGGCAGGATCGATACCAAGGGTCCTTGCGGCGACTTCCAGGCTGGGAACTCTTTCGAGGATTTTGCGAATGTGAGCCTGCTCAAGAGCATCCAAGGTGACATCAGAACCGACTGGAAAATCAGGAGAGCCGTCTACAGGCACCTCTGTTTTGGGCAAATAATCTGTGCCAATCTCATTTGCTCCGGCAAGAATAGCGGCTCTTTCGATAGTGTTCCTTAACTCGCGAATGTTTCCTGGCCAGCCGTACTGTGCTAACCGGTGTTTTGCGTCGCAAGAAAAAGCTAGCCCAGGCCTGCCTAGCTGGTTAGAGAAAAATTGGAGGAAGCCTTTCGTAAGCCGCTCTAAATCCTGAGGTCGTTCGCGCAAAGGCGGGATAGTTACAGAGATGACATCCAAGCGGTAGTAAAGGTCTTCACGGAAGATGCCTTTGCGGACGCACTCCCTTAAGTCCTTATTGGTCGCAGCGATAATTCGTGCGTTTGTTAACCGAATTTTGTTTTCTCCAAGCCGTTCATATTGACGTTCCTGGAGCAACCTGAGCAGCTTGGGTTGGATCTCTAACGGAAGTTCCCCAATCTCATCAAGAAAAAGAGTACCACCGTCCGCTGCGGCCACTTTTCCCCAAGTATCCTTTATAGCTCCCGTAAATGCGCCTTTGGTGTGTCCGAAGAGCTCGCTTTCCAGAAGCTCCCGCGTAAGGCTAGGACAGCTGACAGTAATGAAAGGGCCCTCCTTGCAGGAACTTCGTTGATGAACCTCTCGAGCAAGCACACTCTTGCCGGTTCCGCTTTCGCCGAGCAACAGGATAGCCGCCTGCGTCGGAGCTGCTCTAAACAATACCTCAATGGTTTGCAGCATCTTTGGATCACTGGACTGCAACTCAATTGGCGGATTTTGTGAACTGATCTGCTCTTGCAATTCATCAATCCTAAGCTCGAGCTTTCGCTGCCGTTCGACGCGTGCAATGATCTGACGCAGATTTTCGGGCGTGAAAGGTTTCTCAAGATAATCGAAGGCGCCCCGCTGTATTGCTGCAACAGCGGAGGAAACGGAGGCGTAAGCCGTGAAAACCACGATGGGAAGCTGAGGCAACAACCTTTTGGCAATACTTAAAATCTCCAGGCCATCTTCATCTCCCAAACGCAGATCAAGAAAGACAAGGTCATAGGTTTCCTCTTGTAGTTTAGCGAGTGCTACCAGCTTATTATCAGCGAGGTCAGCTTGATGTCCGGCCGCACGAATGACAACCGCGGTTGAGGTCCGGATCGATTTCTCGTCATCTACAATTAATATTCGCATCGAAATGTCATGCGAAGGCATGCCGGAAGCAGGCCGTCGCATTTCTTGGGCTATATTGAGCAATCTTCGGGCCTTGGTTCAAAGGTTTGTATTCGGGAAGAGAAATGCTTCTTGCTTTCCGAACTCCGCGCCCTCTCAACTTGCAATTTGCAAGAACGCAAAGCAAGTAGCCTGCATCCTGCACACAGTGTCTGGCATGCCACTGGCAGGATCACCGGTTCGAGAATCGGCAGGGATCCGCATCCAGTCGTAAGTCTTGATCATGCGCTGAGGCCCGCAACCGCCGTGATTTTGCTCTCTGGGACACCAGAGCTGAAACGGCGTACGTGCCGGGCTACTTGAACTTCCAGCTTAGAACGTAAAACATGCTGCCCATGAGCTTCCAGTTCCTTGAACCCGGAAAACGGATCGCGGGCCTGACCGGCTGCTGCGCACTTGGCATCATGACCAAGGCGCCTCGTTCGGGTTCTTGCAAAACAAAACTTTGCCCACCTTTGCAACCGGAAGAAGCAGGCCCAACTCAGCCGGCTTTTCCTCAAAGATTACTGGCGAAAACATTGCTCTAATCTGTCGATCGCCTGCGCGCGCTGCGGGAGTAACCGTCTATACTCCCATCGGATCCGAACCGGAGTTTACCGGCTCGGTTCCCGAGCATTTCTATCTTGTTCCTCAACGTGGAACAGGGCTTGGTGAACGTCTGCTTAATGCGCTGAACGATTGCAAAATGCCTTTTGCCAGTAAATCGCACACCATAGACTCCGTACAATAACCAACCGGCGAGCCGGCCAGCCAAAAGCTGCGACGCATTCATGCTCCCACGCTCGCGATTGCCGCGAATACTCGACCCGATCACAAAATCGTAAGCGCCGGACAGAACGGGTTGGACGATTTGAGGAATAAATTCCGGACAATCACTCCCATCGCCATCCATGAACACAATTACCTGTGCTCCGGCCGCCAACGCTGCATTCATCCCGGCGCGAAAGGCTCGTCCGTAGCCCCGTGGCAATTCGCGAATGACCTTGGCGCCAGCTAATTCGGCCTCAGTCGACGTCTGATCCGTACTGCCGTTGTCGACCACGATAATCTCGTCGATCGCGCCGCCCGGAATGGAGCAAGCGACCTCTCCAATAACATCAGCTTCGTTGAGAGCAGGGATGATCAGACAAACCATTAGAGAAAGCCGAAGAAGCGGGTTTCCCGGTGAGAAATAGCTGTCAGCTGTTCATCTACATTCATCCGCTGAACCGATCCGTCCGACTCACTCTCAGCCTTTTACAGCGCCGGATGTAAGGCCTGCGATAATCTGTTTTTGAGCAAGCAAGTAAAATCCGACAGCCGGAAGAATTGTAAGACTTACGAATGCGAGCACCCTACCCCAATCGGTTCCATACTGGCCTTGATACTGCATAATACCCAAAGGCCAGGGATAGCGGGAGTCGCTGTCGATCATCACTAACGGCAGCAGGAAATTGTTCCAGCTTCCGACTAGGGACAATACTCCTACTGTCGCAATGATTGGCCGTGAAAGAGGAAGAACGATCTGAAAAAAGATTCTAGGATAGCTACAACCGTCTATCAGGGCGGCTTCGAACAACTCTTTTGGTATCTCCTGAAAAAAGCCCCTCAGTAGCACAATGCTAAAGCTTAGATTAAACGCAACTTGGGGTAAGATAACACCCCACAAGCTATCCAGCAGTCCCAGATCTCGAACGCGAATAAAGATCGGAAGCACCGCGGTGGCGAAAGGAAAAGTGAGTCCTAACGTCAGATAACTAGCGAGCCATCTTCTCCCAGCAAAGCGCAGGTGAGCAAGGGTAAACGCAGTCATCGAGCTTACGATCAGCGTGAGCGACACCGTGAAAAAAGCTATGAAGGCAGAGTTGCCAAGCATGTGCCAAAAATGCGGATCTCGGAGAATCGAAATAAAGTTTTCAACTACCCATTGTTTCGGGATGCCAAGCGCATTAGTCCGAAGATCGCCAGTCGTTTTGAACCCTCCTAGGAAAGTAGCCCACAACGGGAGCAAGCAGAGTCCGGCGGCGAGAAATAAAAACAGCAAGCGGTAGTAATAAAAAAACCGTAATTTCATCTCAGGCTTTTTCGGAGGCCGGCTCTCTCATAAAGAGCCGCTTGTAAAGAACCATCACGAAGACGCAGATAACAAACAGAACGATTCCTACCGCGCTTCCAAACCCGAGACGCATGCGTTTAATGCCGAAGGTAACGAGGTAAGAAACCGCTGAATGGGTCGTATTTAGGGGTCCGCCTCCTGTCAACGGCACAATCATGTCAAAGAACTGAAGTGAACCGAGAATGCTAAAGAAAAGCGCCAGTACAATCACAGGGCGCATCATTGGCAACACGACGTGCCTTGTCGTTTGCCAATGGCTGGCGCCATCGATTCTCGACGATTCGATCACGTCAGAAGAGATCCCTTGGCGACCGGCAATAAAGAGCGCCATGTGAAATCCAAAATATTTCCAGACAACTACCAGCAAAATGGCCGCCATGGCCCAACCCGGAGTCGCGAGAACGAATGGCGCTTGCTTACCAAACCACCCGTAGATCGTTGCTACTAACCCGTAGTCGCCATCATACAAAAATTTCCAGATCAACCCCGCGACAACGTCAGCAAGAATATAGGGCACGAAAAAGATTGCGCGAAAGACAAGGCTACTCCGGCTCTTATCTGAAATAAGCAACGCTATCCACAATGCAACTGGAAGCTGAATGCAGGCTGAAACGAGAATGACAAACAGGTTGTTAATTAAGGAGTGTCCGAAAACTTGATCATTAAAAACCTGAATGTAGTTGCTGAGATTTATCCAGTGATGGGGAGGCCCAAAACCGTTCCAATTAAAGAAGCTGAACCATCCCGACTCGAAAATCGGAAGTATTACAAAGAGAGTGAAGAGCAGCAAAGCCGGGGGAAGAAAGAGGAGACAGGTCGTGAGATGCCCAGATTGCAGAGCGCTACGGAGCCCTCCCGAAAACGACCCTTTGGTTTGGCGCTGCAGACTTCCGGCTTCACGAGCGTCAACTGTGGTTCGATTCAGTTCAACTGGTTTGGCCATCCTTGGGGGACAAGATTAAAATTCCGTTCAGCGACTCGACCTTTGAGTTTTCGCCACTGAAAATATAGTACCGCTTTGGAGTTCCGCATCCCAAAAAATTGCATTTCAGACTGATGGGAGCAGGCGGGGATATATAATCGATTTT
>JAFAXJ010000446.1 GCA_019241095.1 Verrucomicrobiota bacterium
ATTATTTGAGCCGATCAGAGAGTGGATTCTCGATGGGAAACCATTTCTAGGAATATGCCTCGGGTACCAACTGCTATTCGATAAAAGTGAAGAATCACCCGAATCGGAAGGTCTAAGTATAATCCCGGGGCATGTAGCTCGTTTCAACTCGGCAGAAATTAAGGTGCCGCAAATAGGTTGGAATCGGTTGGCCTGGACTGAAAATGCAATTGCAAAATTTCCGGGCCTGCCGGCCGAGCCTTACGTTTACTTCGTGCATTCATATTATCCAATCCCCGAAAAGAAGGAGGTGATTGCGGCATTTACAGAGTATGGCGCACCATTTGCCTCCGCGATTACTGCAGGAAATATTTTTGCTACCCAATTTCATCCGGAAAAAAGCCAAGACGCTGGATTGGCAATCTTGAGAGAATTTGTTAATTCGATTGGATGATCATTCTCCCGGCGGTCGACCTTCTCGATGGGCAAGTGGTACGATTGCGGCAGGGAAAGCTGGAAGAAAAGACCGTTTATCCCGATCCGCCGTTGGTGATCGCCAAGCGATGGGAAGAAGAAGGAGGCACCTACCTGCATGTTATCGACCTTAATGCTGCTTTTACCGGAAGAACTGCGAATATAGAAACAATTAAGGCCTTGGTACGAGCCATCGACATACCGGTACAAGTGGGTGGTGGCGTTCGCTCGATCGAGACGGCGAGGAAATTAATTGAGGGAGGGGCTTCTCGCATCGTCATAGGCACTCAGGCCGTTCAGGAACCGGAATTCCTGGGGCAATTAGTCAATCTTTTCGGAGGCGATAAAATCGTCGTCAGCGTCGACACCAAAGAAGGCAAGATTGCCGTAAAAGGGTGGACGGAGGTCACGTCTATTGGTGTTTTGGATTTCACTCAAAAGGTCGAAGATGCAGGTGTAGAAACAATCGTTTTTACGGACATTGCCACGGACGGGGCTCTGACAGGGCCTAACTTTGAAGAGCTTCAGAGTATTTTGGAAATAACAGAGTGCCAGGTAATTGCCAGTGGAGGAGTTGCGTCTATCCAGCACATCCAGCAATTAGCTATGCTGCCGGGCCTTTACGGCGCAATAATAGGCAAAGCGCTATACGACGGATCCCTCGACCTAAGTGAAGCAGTTGCAACAGCAAACTACGTTAGTGACGCACGAGGAGCGGTTTAGGGAAAAAAGGCTAAAATTAGCGACCGGATTCAGATTTGCCGTACAATTAAAAGTTCTGAGCTTTTGACGCGAAGCGAAAACCTCCGAGCTCCGCCTCCGCTACCGGGGTCGTCTTGAATAAGGCGGCGTTATCTTTAAGTGAGACGTAATTGGGCTCAGCCTTCCCAAGTAGAAATCCCGGCTCTCCGAATTGAGAACACCCGGTCGTTACCTGCCAACCGTTTTCGGTGATTTACTCAAATCAATCAGGTCCGACATGATGTTGATCGTTTCGCGCATGATCGGCCCAGCGTCACTAGAAATGTTTATTCCAGAATCATCCTCGTCGCTGCTCGTGTCATCAAATCCATCGTCCGTGTGGGCATCCTTGGTTTTAGGTGTTTTGGAGGAGACCGCGACATCCGATTTTTGCTCAACCTGTTTCAGATGGGGCTTATCAAGATCGCTCAAGTTTAACTCAAACCGACGATAGTGATCGTTCTGTTCGGCAAATTTATGATCTTCTTTTTCCTTGGTCTTACGATCAACTTCTTTAGTCATCTCATCGCGCCGGATCTTCTCATTCAGAGCTAAACGATTATTTTTTAATCGTTCATTTAGCTGGCGCATATCCTCCGCGATGTCCTGAAATTCTGGATCTTGAGCTACGCGATTAGCCGAACGCTGGCGAAGTTCATCAACAAAGAGTGGCTTACGATTTGTGGCGATGTCGATAGGCGCCGGTTCGACTTCGTCGTACGGTAATGGATGTTCGAGCGCTGCTTCTCCAAACTCCGGATTGTCAGTTAAAGAAGGTAGTTTAACATCCGAAATGACGCCCCGCAGCTGGGTAGAACCGCCAGCTACGCGATAAAACTTTTGCACCGTCAGTTTTAATGCACCGGCGTTGATTAGCGAGCTTCCTAACATTGGCATGAACCTACCCAGTTCAAGCATCGTCTGAACGGTCCCTTTGCCGAAAGTACTTGAATCACCTATGATTAAAGCACGGCCGTAATCTTGCATAGCCGCCGCGAAAATCTCGCTCGCCGATGCACTGAGTTTGTTTACCAGCACGATCATCGGGCCTGTATACAGAGCATTCCCAGATCGGTCTTTCAAAACATCAATATCCCCATTTGCATCTTTTACCTGGACAACCGGACCCTGATTGATAAACAGGCCGCTCATCTTGATGGCCTCATCGAGAGAGCCACCTCCATCGCGCCGGAGGTCAATTACCAGACCTTGGATTCCTTCCTGCTCAAGGCGCTTCAACAGAGCGGAGACATCACGAGTGGTACTTTTACCGGTTCGTGACTTTTCCATGTCCTGATAGAACGAAGGCAGAGTTATCCACCCGATTTTCTGAATGGACCCGTCGGGAAGGTCCTTTTCGATGATCTCGGCTTTCGCCTCTTGTTCAGTAAGCTTGACGTTATCTCGGACGAGTTCGACAACGTGCCGTTTAGACGGGTCATTGGCGTTTGCAGGAATTACTTGCAGTCGCACCACGGTGCCCTTTTTGCCACGAATCAACTCTACGACCTTTTCTAATTTCAAATCAACGGTATCAACAAATGGTTCTTTGTTTTGAGCTACCGCGGCGATTCGATCGCCTACATTCATTTTGCCGCTGAGCTGGGCAGGACCTCCCGGCAGCAGTCTTTGAATTTTCGCAAAACCATCTTCAGATCGCAATTCCGCACCGATACCGGTGAGTGAAAGGCGCATATTGATCTCAAAGCTCTCCAGATCAGAACGTCCTAAATATTCCGAGTGAGGATCATACGATTGAGCCACGGAATTCAGAAAAAACTGCACCAGATCCTCGTCATCCCGTTCCTGGACGTTTTTCAGAAGCTGGTCGTACCGCTTGCCGACGATCTTCGGCCCGGATTCGATCGCAAATTTGTTCAGTTTTTCTTGCAGCAACTCCCCTTCAATCCGATCGCGCCACAACGAATCGGCCTCCTCGGCATTCGCAGGCCATGGTTCTTTCCGACGATCAAGGGCCACCGTCTTGTTGCTCTTAAAGGTGTAGTCCTTTTTTAGAAGTGGCCGTATTTTAGCGACGCGATCCTCTACTCTCTGCCGAAAGAGATTGTAGATTTCCCGCGCGGGCTGCAAGTCTCCCAGCAAAATGTCGTCACCCAAAGTAGAACCGTACCTTCGTGTGAGCTGATCTATGTCTTCTTGCGTAAAAAACAGCTTATTGTAATCCAGATTGTTCAGATAAGTCTGCAACGCTCTTTTAGAAGCTTCACCGTCCAGTTTCTGCCTGCTATAATGCCCCTGTTCGAGCAGGCGCCCAACCGTGATGTCTATCTGGCGCGGATCAACGGCATTTGACTTCTCATCCGCCCACAAGGAACAGGCGTTAAGACAAGACAAAACCGCGACAGTTACGATACTAATTATTTTCATGCGTCGATCAGCGTTGCACTTTGCTTCACTCCGAGATCTGCAAAATCGAAACAAAGGAATGTCTATTCACAATGATTGAGTTTCAAACTTTTATTGGGGGTATTTTCGATACGAACGGCTATCTGGTTCGAGGGCCTGAAGGAAACATCTTAGTTGACGCTCCAAATGGGGTTACGGACTGGCTTGTGAGTCAAGGCGTTACACCCGACCTTCTTTTGATCACTCATGGACATTTTGACCACATTGAAGACGCCGCCGAGATTAAACGCCGATTTGGCTCGCAGGTGGCCTACCATCCCGATTCGATCCCTCTCCTAACCGATCCATCGATAACAAAAAAGCTTGGCTTCCCCCTTGAAATTGAGCCAGTAGCCGCGGACTTCCTTGTGTCTGAGGGGACGGTCCTGGATCGCTGCGGCATTCGATTCAGTATTTTGGATACGCCGGGACACTGCCCCGGAAGCATAAGTTTTTTTGAACCAAAAGAAAATCTGCTTTTCAGTGGAGATGTTCTGTTTGCAGGAGGAATCGGAAGAACGGATATGCCCGGGGGCGACCAGTTACTGCTGACGCAAATTATTCGCACCAAGTTATACACTTTACCTGATGCGACGTTAGTGCTTCCTGGCCATGGCCCACAGACAACCGTTGGGAGGGAAAAAAGGAGTAATCCTTTTGTGCGCTAATTCAAAACTGATTGAATTTGCGTTTCGGTCAGTTCCAAAGGGTGCCCGGTCCAAACAATTTTTCCATCACGATTGACAAGAAAAGCGGTTGGAATTCCCTCTATCCCAAACTGATCGTACAAGGATTTAGGCGTATTGATTGCCACATTGTAGGTAATTGGAATCTTCGATTCGAATTGCTTCACTGTGCCTTCGTCCTCATCAGTGATTCCTACAATCTGTAAACCGTTGCCACGGAATTTACTGTAAATCTGGTTCAGATGCGGAATGCTCTTTCGGCAAGGAGGGCACCAGGTTGCCCAGAATTCAATAAGAAGCGGTTTACCTCGAAGGTCAGGTTCTGCCCCTAAGAAGTTCAAAGAAAGAGCGGGCAATGAATCGCCCGGACCCGGGAAATTATTTTGAGCTGGAAGCCCCTCGGCCATAAAGGCCATTATCCCAGCTAAGTAGACAAAGTAAACTCTCTTCATGTTTTTGATTGGACGTTCAGACTTCCACTCCGTTCATTTTTCACTTTTCCCGACGGCGCGTTTGCGCTCTCTGCGAGAACGATTTGACCTTCCGCTACCATCAGGGCGCCTACGTGTGCCTGCACTGTAAACTGAATCAAGCCAGTCATATCCGCTGTCTTTCTTGCCGAGAGTGTAACTAATTGACCCGGTTTTACCGGGCTCAGAAACTTCATCGATCGTACCGCTGTCAATAATAGCGCTTTGCTGCTGGCTCCTATCGCAATACCAGCGGTTTGAGCCAGCGCTTCGAGTAAGAGTACGCCAGGAACGATTGCATTCCCAGGAAAGTGACCGAGGAAATAGGGCTCATTCTCGTTGAACACTTTATAAGCGATGGCCGAATTTCCGGGATTCAGCTCGATGACCGAGTCAACAAAAATGAACGGCTCTCGATGAGGTAGGCC
>JAFAXJ010000483.1 GCA_019241095.1 Verrucomicrobiota bacterium
GCTCACACGAATGTCACTTAAGCTCCTTTCGGTTTCGCTACAGCGTTCAGTACGGCCACGACTTCGCGGAAAAAGCCTCCCATGATTTTCGAGAACCCGCTGTGCGAAAAGGCTGCCTGGAGCAGCGTGAGCGGCGCGAGAGATCCCAAGCATCCTCACTTTGCCGAAAAATCGCCGTTCGCTACCTCAAAGCCAACCTACTGAGATGGTCTGGGCAAAGCCATTTCATTGCGCAAACGAGTGACTCGATAATCCTCATGACCCTTACGGACGCATTTCACCTCCCAATCAAAGTCATAATTGCCGGTTCCGCGCTGGAGTTCCTTAACTTCGATGCCGCTGAGCCGTTTAGAAACGACCGCGAGGCCTAGCGAATCGGCCGAGAGCGGTGTGACCTGTACTGTCATGTCGGCGGGACTGGCAACGCTTGCGAAGTGATCCGGCAATGAGATGGCGGCCTCACCGTTGATCAGGTGCGCGGTTCCTCGAACATAAACAGCGGCTTCAGGCCCTTCAATACAAGCATACACGATATCGGTATCGGGCTGCGTAGGGTGTGGCATGCGGAAATTCTTTATACTGGCAGTAAGCACACCTTGACCGTTAATAACAGACAACGACGCTTGGGCTTGGCCTGCAGCGGCTCCAGCGGCATCGGTTACTGCGACGACCCCGCTATTTGCATCAATCGTGTTACTTCCCAGGCCAACTGTTTGGGAGCGAGCGGGGCCTAGGAGCCTGATCGTACCGCCGCCCAGGGATACCCCCACCACCACTTGCGAAGGCAATGATGCGCCTGCTGGTCCTTGTGGCCCTTGTGGCCCTCGTGGCCCTGCTGGGCCTGCTGGGCCTGTTTGAGTAGCGGTCGTTTGAGTAGTTCCATCGGGAAATGTTATACCGGCCTGCGTCCGGATGTTTGCAGCCCGGATGTTGCCATTTACTTCTAGCGCGGCTGTGGGATTCGTTGTCCCGATGCCGACGTGGCCCCCCGCTTGGAGGAAAAGCCTGCCGTCAGCCACACCCGTTTCCACGAAGTTTAGGCCGGGATTCGACCCACCCAAGTCTTGGTTGATGTGCCACCTAGTAGCGCCACTCGGATCTTTGAAGCTAATCAACTCTTGGCCGGCGCCTTGCGCTTGAACGGCCAAAGGTCTATCGGGATCCGCCGTCCCGATACCGACGTTGCCATCATTCGTAACGCGCAGTAGCTCCTGGCCATTCAGAGGCGCAGCCCACCCTTCGATGCCTCCGGTGTTCTTCTGGATGACGAAGAATGAGCCGTCATCGAAATCCAGCGCGACTCCTTCGCTGCCGACGCCCAGCCGTCCGAACCTGCCGTTGTCGGGCCGCCGGATGGCGATCGTTGCGTGTTGATCGTCTGTTCCCTCAATTTGCGTTCTTACTTGCGGTACTTCCGCTGCGGTCGTTCCGACGCCGATGAAGCCCACCGCAGTCTCGGTGATAATCGAATCGATAACGTTTCCTGTGGGACCGAACTTTGCGATTTTGTCGGGAGTAGCCATGGTTTCACTCCTCTTTTCTGCTTAGTTGCATTTCCGTTTTAACCTCTGCGTTCTTCTGCGTTCCGGGCTCTTCTGAAGCTGATTTGGTTCACGGTCTTTTCTCTCGTGTGCAAATTAACCCCTTTCGCGGCGATGACCGAATAATCTGTCTGTTGTTAGTCCGGCCTCTTTATGGTCGTTGTCAGGCTTCAGTCCCGAACGACGGGATTTTCGTGCCTAAAGTTTCAATGTTTTCCGAAATGAGGACCGGCCAGCCAGGACAATCCCGGCTGTCCTTTTATGGCAGGATCGCAATTTGCGACTCCCGCGTCAATGACCCATTCGGGTGAAGCGTAAGCACTCTCGCTTTGATTCGACTCTCCCCGCCGATGTATTTGCGTTCCGCAAGAGCTTGCTCTTCCAGCGCAGTAGAAAGCGTCCAAAGTCGTGGATCGCCAAGTCCGTTCGTTCACAGCTTTACAAAAACTGACGCGGAGGTGTGACGGCCGATAACATCCAGTTCGACAAAACGATCGTTTTTCCGAACTCTTCGACAGACCACGGTTTTCTCTCAAAAACGATCTTTTGTCGGTCTGAAATACCCGTTTCGAAAATCAAAGTTCGATTTATGGCGCCGAGATGAGTATTCTGGACCTTTCTCCTATCGCTTTGAGGAGCCGGCGATGAAAATTGGCTACGCCCGCGTCAGCACGAAGGATAAGGCGGTCGGCTTGCAGCGAGACACATGCTCGCCTGCATCCTCGAGTTCTCTGGTCGCCCGGCGGAGGCACTGCCTCATCTCGAAGCGATTCTTCGCCTCGACCCGCGTTACCGTTTCCGTTCGCTGGCCATT
>JAFAXJ010000663.1 GCA_019241095.1 Verrucomicrobiota bacterium
TCGAGCGCAGGAAACTTGAAAGTTCCTGATCTGTTTGCAGCCATCGAACGGGGCCGGGCAGAATGCCTGTTCGATTTTTAGCCTCTTCTGTAGACAGTGAATTTAGGCAAACAACGTACTGCGCATCGGCTCCAAAAATTCCCCAGCAGCCCCAAACCGATAAGCGTAACGCTTCAAAACCACAATCGCTGACGTCACCGACCGTCCAACGGATTCCTATCTCCATAGCTAAAAGGGGAATCGAACTACCCCTTCCCTTAGGCATCTTTGAAAAGATGGCTATTTTGTTCGATTTCTACTGGGAAGGCGAGGTTTCGACACATATCTTGTTAGTTGAATCTTGTTAGTTGAATGCCCGATCCTTGGCGCGATTGTGAGCGATCGGCAAAAGCAATACGATGGCAAGCAAAGAAACAGTTTTAGAAAGGGCCACTCTGCGGTCGATAAGTATCGATAGCGAGGTCGTTGCGCTTGCTGTCATAAAGCGAGGCGAGGAGAGATTTGCGTTCGAGATTTTTCGTGACGATCGATTAGCCGCTTCCGGCGAAGAACAGAAAACGGCTGAGCGCGCCGCAAAATCCGGCCTATCGGTTTGGAAACGAATCGCTAAAACTGTACTGGCGGAGAAGCTTGGCGGATGATGCGCCAAGGGCGTGATGAGCCGCGCAACCAGTTTCGATTTAACGAATCGAACCCATCAGCCACCGTGCAAGTTCTTCGTCGGTGTTATTGTCATAAAGGACGAAAGCCAAAAAGTTGTTTGGGCTTTCCGAGCCATATTCCAATCGGTGCTGAGGAGCGAGCTTACGATTGATGGAAACCAGTCTTGTGGCAGCGACAGTTCGTCCGTGGGAATGATGAAGATCTGCTATCTGTTCGGCGGCTTTTCGAATCTCCTCTTCGGTGGGCATCACGCTCTTCATTGGTGCGGACGGTACACGAATTCTTCTCATTTAAAAATGATCATTATTGTCCAGCATCGCGATCACTGCGAACAGCCCGGGTTCGCATCAAGGCCACTGGTTTAAAGCGCCGTCAGGGTCGCGCTGCCTTACCCTCCTCTTATTACAAAGGGAGATCGATCTCCCTCTGTAATTGTTAACTCTTTCCATCCGGGATTGCTACTGATAGGCAGGATTGGCCCGAAATACCGGATCATTGATATCGTATTTAAAAGCGTGAGCCGCGCGCTTTTGCAGATACTCGTCACGAAACCAGGGAATCATTTTCGATCGATCGAGTGTATCTTTCTCGAAAGGTAAAAAGTTCACGAAAACCGCCTTCTTGTAAGGATTCCCACCGAAATGATCGGTGATTTGCTGAAATGCTATATCTGCTTCAAGGGTCGGGGTCTGGTTGACGTCCATCGTAACCTCGCCTTTTTCCACCCAATCCCACGACTTTTCTTTGCCGTTGCTCGATCCCAGCCAATATTTACTCGGGTCCAGACCAGCTTCTTGCATCGCCTGAAGGGCGCCGGTCATCATTTCATCGTTCTGAACGTACGCGCCATCGAACCCGTCAGGGCCCAAGGAAGTAATGGCGTCCTGCATGGCCTTTTTTGCGGGATCGGCAAACCATCCGCCCGATCCCCAGAAGACTACTTGCAGATCTTTGCCCCCAGCACCTCTTACACCGACGCTATCGAGCAGATTACCTATATCTTTACCGGCCTTTTTATAGCCTTGTAAGAACCCCTGAGTCTGGCCGGCGGCAGTGCCTTGCCCGAGTTTTCCTTCAATCATGATTATCCTTTTCACGTTGTGCTTTATCGCTGATTGAGCTGCCAGCTCGCCGTCAAGAACCCAGTCAAATCCGGCGAAGCCCGCAAGCCCGGGTTCGTTAGGTGGATTGTGGGTAAGGTGAAACTCTGGAATCCCAGCGGCTTGGGCTTTCTTCAAACATTCCGAGGTCGTTTCCGGTGAGTTCTGTACTACGACTAAAGCATCGACCTTCTGGGTTATGAAATCTTCTACTGCAGCGATCTGCTCCGGTGCAGTTCCCTGGCCGACAACATCCAGGACCTGCCACCCGGCTTTGTCAGCCAACGCCTTAAAAACCTGAAAACCCGCTTTATAATAATCGTCCGACGCATCCATATAGTAACCGATTACCTTCTGTTTACCCTCGGCTCCACGCGTGACACTACTCGGAAAAACAACTGTTAAAAATGTAATTGCTAATAACGATACTAACTGACCTTTCATCTACTTTTCCTTATCAAGATTGTGAGATTAGTTTACTCTGCTCGACTTACTATTTCGCCGATTCTAATATTACCTTGCTTTTTCCATCCGTTGCACTGCGCCCTGCCGAAGCCCCGCCCCTCCTGGACCGAAAACCGGAAATTTGCTCGGAGATGTCGCCAGCGGTCACAGCAATGATGATCACAAGCCCTTTAGCTACATACTGCACCTCTGAAGGTAAACGCAGCATATTCATCGCGTTTCCGATCGAACCCAAGAAAAAGACCCCGATTAAAGTACCGACGACATTGCCCTTACCCCCCTTCAGGAGTGTCCCGCCGATCACCACCATGGCGATACTATCAATTTCCAAACCTTGGCCCAGAGTGATGATGCCCGTATTGACTCGCGAGAGCAACATGACACTGCCAATACCAACCAGGAAGCCCATAATGATATAAACAGACAGACGCATGTTCTTGACGTTAATACCGGCAAGGTAAGCAGCGTTAGGGTTAGTACCGACCGCATAAACGCGCCTTCCATATTTGGTGTAATTAAGAAGCAGACCGGCAAGAAGGGCTATGACGAAAAAGATCAGCACGTAGGGTGGAATGATAAGGTTCAGACCGCTGACTGGATCTTTTGCCCCCTGAATCAGGTTTTGCTTAAAGAAGTCCAATTCCCCTTTCATTATTACTTCCCGAGAATTGCACAGTAGCAGCGCAATTCCCTGACAGGTTATCATCCCGCCAAGCGTAATAATAAACGGTTCGACCTTTGTTCGAGAAATGATGTATCCCATAATGGTTTCGATCACGACAGCGGTCATGATCCCAAGCAGGATTGAAGGCACAATCCCGTAATGCCATTTCGAGATACCGAGTGCGGTCACGATCGAAACTAAAGACGCAAGCATTCCGACAGAAAGGTCGATTCCGCCCGAAATCATCACGATCGTCATCCCAACCGCAACGATGCCCGGTACTCCGACCTGCTGAAGAATATTCAAAACGTTAACCGGGCTGATGAAAGTGGGATAACGATGACCGCCAGTCATCCACAACTGCAGTAGAACGATAATGATGACAAACCCGAGAAAAATTGTGAACACAGTCAGATTCTCGTGTTGCTGAAACAGTGATTTCCTAACGGTTTGGTTTGTCCTAACTATCGTTGCGTCCGTCATATTGCATTGCCTCCGATTGAATGGGTCAGGATATTTTCTTCCGAAATCTCGCCTTCCGTCAGCTCAGCCATTTTCAGGCCATCTTTCATGATCAGGACCCGATCGCTCATTGAGATTACTTCGGGCATGTCCGAAGAAACCATAATG
>JAFAXJ010000122.1 GCA_019241095.1 Verrucomicrobiota bacterium
AACAGTCCAGTACGACCGCGCTATGCTTTGCCAGAGTAGAACCGAGGTCGCCGGTCAAAGCGACAATAGACGTGTTGAGACGTTTAAGCGCCGGCAAAATGTTCAATAGCTCGGTCGTTTCACCACTATAGCTGAGAGCAATCACAATATCCCCTTCGGATACCATTCCCAGATCCCCGTGAAGAGCGTTAAGCGGGTTTAGAACGAATGCAGGCGATCCGGTGCTCGTAAGAGTAGCGGCAATTTTTTCACCAATGTGTCCAGATTTCCCGACACCAAGGACGATAATCTTTTTTCCCGCATGAACCGTTTCAAAGATCAAACGAATTGCCAAATCAAAAGCCTCGTTCAGGCGTCTTTTCAATCGTACCAGCTCATCAATTTCAGCTTGGAGTACGCGGCGTCCTTGGTCCAGATACGACATTTTTTAATTAACTCAGAATTAGCCCAAAGACTCCCTGTTAGCTAGCAAGCTGCGTAGGGTGGTAGCACTTAAAGTCTGACCGTAACGAACCATGCCTGAGAATGCAAGTCCTGCGAAAAGCAATCCCAGGGTCTACCTTAAAAACATTGCCTGAATAGAGAAAGTCGCGATAACAAGGCTCCGCCGCGCAAGTATGGAACGGGAAGCCGCTTTTTATACTTAGCGCAAAGGGTGGCGCGAAGCGGAACTCTGAAAAGAGGCGGAACCTTGCTCTCCCGGCAGCAGCCCTGCTCCTAAGGGCCAGATCGGGTGTGCTTATTTTCGAGTAAACTTTTAAGCACTCTTAAATTGATAACATCCTCTTTCAAATCCTCCTTTTTAGGAGTTTCCAGAATTTTAGGTATATGGCGGAACTCGCCGGAACACATGATTTCTCGAAAAGGCTCCAAACCGATTTTTCCTTTCCCGATATGTTCATGGCGATCAATTCGGGCCCCGAGCGGCGCTTTTGAATCGTTTAAGTGCCACGCGGCAAGGTAATCACGCCCGACAATTTTATCGAACTGGGCGACCGTCCGCCAGAACGAGTCTTTCGACGAAATATCGTACCCAGCCGCAAACAGGTGGGCCGTATCGAGGCATGCTCTGAGCCGGGACGGAAAATAGCTGATGATTTCGGCGAGCTGTTCGAAACGGTAACCTAGGGTGGTTCCTTGGCCTGCGGTTATCTCCAATGCAATTTTGCATTGAGCATCCGACAAAGCCCGAAATACACAACCGAGACTATCAGTAATCCGAGCGAGGCCCACTCTTTCGCCATCACCCATGTGGGCGCCTGGATGCAGCACAAGAAAAGGTAAACACATCTGCTCAGCTCGCATTAATTCTTCCATCAATGATTGTATAGACCTGGCTAGGAGATCAGGGTTGTTCGCACTCAAGTTAATCAGGTAACTAGCGTGACCAAAAACAGTCCGAGGTGGATCTATGAAAGTGTGGAACCGATCTAGCTCTTCTTTCGAAAATGGCTTGGCCAGCCATTGCATATTGTTTTTGACGAATATCTGAATTGCCGTGCAACCGATAGAACGCCCTCGCTCGAGAGCTTTGCTAGGTCCCCCGGCAATTGACATATGGGCGCCGAGCAGAGGCGCATCATTTTCTCGCTTCGATGCTCGGTGTAAGCTTCCATTTGGCATGCTACCCTCGCTATTGTGTAATCTTCCAAACCGGCTTAAGTAGAGAACCCTCACAGCGAACCCTGAATAGGCCTTGGTCAAAGGTTCCTGCGAGATTAATTCGAGTTTCCGGCATCGAAAGAGCTCCGCCCAGTTCAATGATATGCGGCCCGCTTACGAGGGTCAGATTATTCACCTGCACACGATTGGCATCTACTTGAAACGCTATTTGGACATCGAAACGCTCGTTCGAGCCGATCGACTGCAGCTTACTAATCAGCGGAGCAAAAAAAGACGTCTCCTTTAGATCAACTTGTGGAAGCATCAACTCCCCCGTCAAATGATTTGGCAGCAACCTAAATTTCCCTATTCCGGAATTAAACGGAATCTGTATGGCGCCAAACCGGTACGTAAACTGGCTTGGTGAATCGACTTCAAACCCCAGCTCTTGAATTTTATTTAGCTTTAGTTGGATCTTTCCGTCGGCACGAATCGTTGGAGTGTTTGCGAAACGGAAAGATTGCAGAATTTTGCTGACATTCATATAAGGCTCCATCCAGCCGGCGAGCACTGAAGGAGTTAATTTTGCCTGGATGTCATGCAACGATACTTCATCGTTCTTACAGTCGTACGCTAAGCCTCCAAAAGCTGCACCTTCATCTCGATTTACCCTCACTTGGTTGCAAACGATCTCTCCACGTTGCAGCTGAAATCGAGTAGAACCTGAATTCATCAATTCGCCTCGCAATCTGGTCTGTCCCAACCATAATTCACCGGCGCCGCTAAGACTATTAAAGTCGGAATCTGGTCCTGAGACATTCAGCTGAATGAGAGGAGGATCAATAAACTGCCAATCCGTTAGCGCCTCTCGAACCTGGTTAGTAAATAGCGGGCTTAACTCAGTCGGGTTAAGAGCCGAGTTAATCCTCCCATGGAAATTTCCTGGCAAATGCAACAAATCGCCCGAAACAGTTCCGGATCGATGTGTCAGTTCTGCATTCAGGATCATCCACTCATCTGCGAACTTTGAAAAATCCGCTCGCAAGCTTTGAAAGGGAATGTCACGAAAGGAAAATCGGTCAAAATCAAGCTTCCCAAGCAGGAAAAGAACTCCGTCAGATTTCGTACGTCCGCTTAGTTCAAGCTTGGGAGGATCTTGGAACCTCCATTCTTTAATCCATGGCAGGCGCGGTTCGTCGGCCAGTAAATCGGCAAGATTCAAGCTGCTATTTAGCCGCAAACTCCTCTCGTTCGTTAACAGATCCCACGTGCCAGTGGCAGAAAGCTCTCCGGATGTCCCCCGGACCAGTAGCCTTTGCAGTTCCAGTTTATAGTTTTCTAACGAGAAAGTTCCTTCTAAGCTTTGAAACCTATATCTGTTCCGTTCAAATCTACTTGCGGACAATCGACCGCTTTGAACCCTCAGGGACTTCGGGTCAGCGAAATCAATTTGAAAATTGAACGTCAACTCCGGCGGTTCCCGTTCGAAATTCATTGCTTGCAGCTCTTTCAAGACCGTTTGCAAAAATGTTTTAGACGCTTGATCGTTGCGTGCAGCCGGCGGCCCGGGAGATAAGCGAAAGGCGCTAGGATTTACCAGAGTTCCAGAAATGTTCAGGTGCGTCCCGCAGAGCATGCCTGACGCCTGTCGAACCTCGATCCGACCAGGGAAGAAATAG
>JAFAXJ010000178.1 GCA_019241095.1 Verrucomicrobiota bacterium
CTGGTGCGCACCAAAATCTGATTGAGTTCCTGAATGTTTGCCCAGTTCCTGCTGAATCAAACTATATGAAACAGCGCTGTTGCTTCGTTGCAGCCCTTCTTACTTTCCTTAACCCTGCTGTCTATGCGCAAGAGCTCCTGACCGGAACTCTCCAAAAGGTAAAGGAATCAGGAACTCTAATTATCTCAAATCGTGAATCGTCAATACCTTTCTCCTATTATGACGATAAGAACCAGGTAGTAGGTTATTCCTATGAACTGGCGCTCAAGGTTGCGGATGCTGTCAAAAAGAAGTTAAATCTCCCGAATCTGGAGATACGCTTAATCCCGGTGACCTCCCAGAATCGGATTCCTTTGCTTCAGAATGGAACAATCGATCTGGAGGCTGGATCCACGACGAACAATTTAGAAAGGCAGAAACAGGTAGACTTTTCCAACTCAATTTTTGAAATAGCAACCCGGCTACTGGTAAAGAAAGACTCTGGCATCAAAGATTTCCCAGATTTAAAAGGTAAAAATGTTGTCGTTACAGCCGGCACTACCTCTGAGCGGCTGATTCGAGAGCTAAACAATAGGAATGCGATGGGAATGAACATCATTAGCACGAAAGACTTTGGAGAAGCTTTCCTTACTCTCCAAAGCGGGCGAGCGGTAGCTTTCATGCTCGATGACGCGTTGCTTGCAGGTGAACGCGCGAAGGCTCGTAGACCTGACGATTGGATTATTGTGGGAACACCTCAGTCTCGTGAAGTATACGGCATGATGATTCGAAAAGGAGATGAGCAGTTCCGTAAGTTAGTAAATGACAGTCTCTCGCAGGTGATGACCTCTGGCGAAGCTGCCACGATATACACAAAGTGGTTCGAATCTCCGATCCCTCCAAAAGGTCTGAACCTGAATTTACCTTTGAGTGATGATCTCAAAGCACTGTTCGCTCACCCGAACAGCAAAGCTCTGCAGTAAAGTTTTCTATTACAATCTTCACTCCACTCCTGAAGGTTGATATAAGATCAATGGCATGTTGGCAGCGGGTTTGGATTGGAGCATTTTTCTACAGCCTTCATTCGACCAGAGCGGCAACTACCTTACGTTTCTCCTCACTGGTCTGAAGTGGACAATCTATCTTTCGGTTACTGCATGGGTCATAGCCTTCGTGTTTGGATCGTTCGTGGGATTGCTACGAACGTTGCCAAACAGTCTTTGTGTCGCATTAGCTGCGGCTTATGTGGAGTTGTTCAGGAACATACCCCTTCTTGTTCAACTCTTTATCTGGTATTTCGTTTTTCCAGAAATAATCCCAGTCCTCGGGACTTGGTTTAAACAGTCAGTAAATCCATTATTGCAGCAGTTCATCGCAGCAACCTTATGCTTGGGCTTTTTTACGTCCGCGCGCATAGCCGAGCAGGTTCGTTCTGGCATCGAAGCAATCCCAAAAGGCCAGCGCTTGGCCGGCTTGGCTCTCGGCTTTACTCTGTTGCAGACCTATAATCTGGTGATATTGCCAGTAGCCTACAGGATCATTATTCCGACGCTCACTTCGGAGTTTTTGAACGTTGTGAAGAATTCGGCGGTCGCTTCCACAATAGGCTTGATCGAGCTATCGCGTCAGAGTCAACAGCTTGGTGAATTTACGTCGCACTGGTATGAGTCTTTTATTGCTGTCACGCTCCTTTATGGAGCAATCAATCTAACGGTAATGGTTTTATCCCGCTATCTGGAGCGTTTTAGTCGCTTGTCCGGATATATCGGGGGAAGGCATTAGAATGTTTGAGTTTGACTGGAGCTCAATACCCGGAGCGCTGCCTTATCTGGCCGAGGGGATGGTACGTACGCTGCAAATTACCTTTATCGCCGTGCTAATCGGGATAGCTCTTGGCACAGTCCTCGCAACCCTTCGACTATCAAAAAGCCGGTTTTTATCGGGAGTGGCAGCGGCTTACGTCACGATTTTTCGCTCAATACCTTTAGTGATGGTGCTGTTATGGTTTTACCTGCTCGTGCCCCAACTGATCTCGAGGATTTTTAATCGCCCGAATTTAGACATCCGCGTTCTGGCGTCCTTTGTCGCTTTTTCAGCTTTCGAGGCTTCCTACTACGCCGAAATTATCCGGGCTGGGATTCAGAGCATTCCCAAGGGTCAATTTGCCGCTGGCAATGCTCTTGGAATGAGCGGATTCCAAACTATGCGACTGGTGATCCTTCCCCAGGCGTTCCGGCGTATGATCCCATTGCTGTTAACTCAAGCAGTGATCCTTTTCCAGGATACCTCTCTGGTTTATGTGATCGGTCTTCAGGACTTCTTTGGGGTCGCTTACAATGTCGGCAATCGCGACGGTACGCTCGTGGAGTTGCTGTTGTTTGCGGGAGCGGTTTATTTTGTTGTCTGCTTTGCGGCCTCCAACCTCGCACGATATTTACAGAAAAGGCTGGCTTCATGATTTCAATCAAAGGGGTATCGAAGTGGTACGGCGATTTTCAGGTACTTAGAAATTGCAGTGCCGAAATCGGGAAAGGGGAGGTGGTTGTAATTTGCGGGCCGTCCGGTTCTGGCAAATCGACATTGATTAAGACAATCAACGGATTGGAAGCTTTTCAGGAAGGGGAGTTGGTAGTTGATGGAACCTCATTGAACAAAAGGGGAATTGATTTAGCAAAGCTACGTTCTCGCGTGGGAATGGTCTTCCAACACTTCGAATTGTTTCCTCATTTAAACGTGCTGCGCAATTTGACGATCAGTCAATGCAGGGTACTTGGTCGCGGGCGGAAGGAAGCTGAGGAAAATGCTCTGAAGTTATTGGGCATGGTAGGTTTGGAAGCTTACTGCCGTAAATTTCCGGCCCAATTGTCTGGCGGTCAGCAGCAAAGGGTTGCGATTGCGCGGGCTCTCTCAATGGATCCCGTCGCCATGCTTTTCGATGAACCAACATCGGCATTAGACCCTGAGATGATCAAAGAAGTCTTGGATGTGATGGTGGACCTTGCAAAAAACGGCATGACTATGGTGGTTGTAACCCATGAGATGGGATTCGCTAAACAAGTCGCTGACCGCGTGATCTTCATGGATCACGGATCAATTCTGGAGGACAAGCCCAAAGAGGAATTTTTCGGTTCCTCTGGTAGCGAACGCTGCCAGCAGTTTTTATCCAAAATCCTGGCTCATTGAACTGTTCCGCCCGCCTTTGGCTCCTTGCTCGGTTTGCAAACAGCCTTCTAGAGCCTTGATCCAAGTGGCCTTTGACCACAGCCCACGGTTGACACACAGGCAGTTTCCCATTACGAATTTCTGCTTCGCCTGAGGCGTTTATGCCAGGCTGACCAAGTGAGGCAACCCTATCCCCCAACATACTTAGATGGCTACTCCCATAACTGGATCTTCAACCCTCGATGCAAACCGACAACCATCCCGACATCGACAAGTAATCCTCGCCTCGTCATTGGGTACAATCTTTGAATGGTACGATTTTTACCTTTACGGAACCTTAGCACTGTTTTTTGGATCGCTCTTTTTTCCACCAGGAAATGATGTCGCAGCCACCCTGGCCAGCTTGGCAACTTTTGGTGCAGGCTTCGGAGTGCGACCATTTGGTGCCATCGTCTTTGGAAGGATCGGAGACCTTGTTGGCCGGAAGTACACCTTCTTAGTAACGATCATCGTGATGGGCTTATCTACGGCGTTAGTGGGAGTGCTCCCTACCTATGCTCAAATCGGCTGGGTCGCACCGGTGATACTTGTAGCTCTTCGTTTGGCGCAAGGTCTTGCCCTTGGAGGAGAATACGGCGGGGCCGCTACTTACGTTGCGGAACATGCGCCTGCCGGCAAGCGCGGTTTTTTTACAAGCTGGATTCAAACAACGGCTACGCTGGGCTTTTTTCTATCGCTGGCAGTTATTCTTGCTTGCCGATTACTCTTATCCGAAAGCGACTTCAAATCCTGGGGTTGGCGCATTCCGTTCCTGGTTTCGATCGTGCTTCTCGTAATCTCCGTATATATCCGGTTAAAGCTGAGCGAAACACCAGTTTTTCTTGAAATGACAGCACTAGGAAAAGGCTCTCAACACCCCTTGCGGGAAAGCTTCTTGCATCAGCCGAACGCAAAGTATGTTTGGCTCGCGCTTTTCGGAGCGACAGCAGGCCAGGGCGTTGTCTGGTACACAGGCCAGTTTCACGCTCTATTTTATTTGCAGAACGTGCTGAAAGTTGATTTCCGAACTGCTTACAGCTTGATCGCCGTTGCTCTATTGATTGGAACACCCTTTTTCGTAGTCTTCGGGTCTTTATCAGACAGGGTCGGCAGAAAACCCTTGATTATGGGCGCCTGCTTGCTCGCGGCTTTGACCTATATCCCGCTCTTCCATGGCCTTACCCGCTTTGCTAATCCGGCGCTCGAGCAAGCTCATGTGCAATCTCCAGTAGTGCTCTACACCAATGAGTTCCACGGGTTTCTAGAAAAAATGTGGGTGACCACTGTAGATGCATTTCAACAGTATCGGCCTTCTGCTGATAGACTTCCAAGCTACAAAGCTCGTCAATATTTGAGCAAGCGCGGAGTTCCATTTGAAGTCCGTAGCGAAAAACCGGAGGCGCCGCTGGTGATGAACGTCGGGGATAAAGGGATAACCGGATTCAACGACAAGGCGTACGAGGCGGCTGTGACTCAAGCGGGATACCCAAAAGCCGCAGACCCGTCAAAGATAAACTATCCAGCAGTGCTTTCGATTCTGGTCGTGCTAGTCCTCTACGTTACGATGGTGTATGGGCCCATCGCCGCATTTCTCGTTGAGTTGTTTCCCACGAAAATCCGGTATACCTCGATGTCCTTTCCATATCACATCGGTAATGGCTGGTTTGGCGGCTTCTTACCGCTGATCATCTCGGCGATCACCGCCGCTACAGGAAACTTTTACGCCGGGCTATGGTACCCTATCACTGTTGCGGCAATCACTCTGGTGGTTGGGACTTTATTCATTCGTGAAACAAAAGATCGGGATCTTCAGAGCGAAGAACTAAGAAGCCCAGCGCAAAGAGTTGTGTGATAAGCTACCATTACTGGCTTCCGTTCTTACACTTTCGCAAGATTGGATAGAATCTCGGGATTAATCCCAGTCGATGAGGATGGAGAGTTTCGAGCGCCGGAGGTTGCATTTGCCCATTTTGTAAGCTACGCCTTATGGCGAAATCCGTAAAAGCATTGAGAAGATGAAAGTTCTAGCTCATTCAAAGTGGGACATTGTACCGCTGGTGTGTGGCATCCTGCACTTTTTTTACGTACTGGTGTTTTTCGCAGTTTTTCCGCACGCTCCTTGGTGGCTGCTTGTCTGCATGGGATTGACTTACTCGGTCAGCATCTCGTGGAACATTAACGGCATTTCTCATAATTTTTTGCACAACCCGTTTTTAACATTCCGCCCACTGAACCGCTTTTTCAGCATCATGGAGTCGTTAACGCTCGGGTTCTCGCAAACGTTCTACAAGTATGTTCACCATCGACACCACATGGGTAACAGCGATCGACCTGACGAAAACGGCGAAACAAAGGACTGGCTTTCGATCTACCGCCACGGCGAGCACGGTGAAGCAGAAAATGTTTGGAGCTACATTTTCTTGAGCTATTTGCGGGATGACCCGAAAGCAATCTTTGCCGAGATCAAGCGGAAAAATCCAAGTGATGCCTACTGGGGCGTAATTGAGATTGCCGCTTTCGTATGTTTTTACATCTTGGGCTTTGTTCTAAATTGGAAATTCATGCTTTTCTTCCTTCCGTTCTATTATCTTGGACACTGCCTGTCGTACTTGAACGGTTACTTCCTTCACTATGGCGGGAATCCCGATAAGCCGATTGCATGGGGTGTTAGCTCATATCACAAGCTGTATAATTGGCTTTGGTTCAACAACGGTTATCACGCGGAACATCATTTTCGACCCAAACTCCATTGGACTAAAATGAAGTCGCTTCATCAGCAAATCGCTGAGGAGCAGCGCCGGGAAGGCACGCGAGTGATTCGACCGCCCCACGCATTGGCTTTTCTGGATCCGTCTTTGCCACAGAAAAGTCGCCCCCTGGACATTCAAGGCGAGGTCGTCCGACGTTAGAATCGTAGTGAACATTATCGACCGCGAGCAAGAAGATCGCCACGGGAAGTAATACGTAAGTAATGGCCGTAGCTGCTGCTGTTTACATTGGCGCGGGTGTCAGCGGCGGGCGGGAATCTATTAAGCACCTATTCAGGGTCTAATGCTTTCTGTGGCCTTGGAAGTAGAGATCTCACTTCTTAGCTCAGATGCCTATTCGAGGACTTAAAGAGACGGAGACGAAGGATCGGCCGCTCCATTCAATAAAGACCCGTTTTGGATCTGCTACGCTGGTAGATCATATCGCTCCAAATGATTATGAAATCTGGGTAGCCGGATTCAAGGGATATGCTTTAGATCATCGATACTATGAAATAGTCCACGAGTCGCTAAAGGATCAGTTTAGTCATTACTATCTGGTGCTTAAAGATTCAGATGGGAGCACTAGGGCAATACAGCCGGTCATTCTGGTGAGCCAAGACCTCGCGACAGGGACACCAGCCGCATTTCGAAGAATCCTCAACCGCGTTCGGACGTTTATTCCCGGTTTCTTGAAACTTCGCATGTTGATGGTCGGATGTTCGGCTGGGGAAGGGGACATAGTGCGCGAAAAGAATGATTCAGCAATCAACTGGACAATAAACGCGCTTGGTGAGGTGCTCGTTCCGACGGCTCGGCTGCTGAAAGTGCCTTTAATTGTCTTCAAGGATTTTCCGAGATCGTACCGGCCTCAGCTTGATACTCTGAATAAAGTAGGCTTTATCAGGGTCCCTAGCATGCCGGCCACGAAGCTTGAGCTTAATTTTGCAGATTTTGAGCATTACCTGCAGACGCGAGTGAGCCACGCGACTCGAAAAAATTTGCGTCGCAAATTCCGCAAATCTGAATCGGGCGGTCCGATCGAGTTCAGTGTTGTCACGAACGTTTCCCCGTGGGTCGAAGAACTCCTGTCTCTTTATCGGCAAACGCTTCAGCGTTCGCAATTCCGTTTTGAGGAGCTAAATGCGGACTATTTACTGCTGCTTGGAAATCGCATGGAAGATCGAGCCCGTTTTTTCATTTGGCGGCGTGCAGGAAAGATCATTGCTTTTGCATCTTGTCTGGTTCACGACTGTGTGCTGCGCGATAACTACATCGGTCTTGATTACTCTGTCGCTCTCGATCTTCATCTTTATTTCGTGACTTGGCGCGACACAATTAATTGGGCGCTGGAGAATAAAATTCGGGTGTATCATAGCGCGCCTCTCAATTATGATCCGAAATACCACTTCCGCATGGATCTAGAACCTTTGGATCTGTTCGCTAGATCACCGTATCCTTGGTTGAACATTATCTTTAAGCGGTTGCTACCGATTCTCGAGCCCACGCGCTATGACCCGGTCATTCGCAAATTTGCTAACGCTTCCGAGCTAAACGAATGATTTCCAGCGAAGGCTCCGCCGTTTGGTTAGCTTTGGACGAAGCGTGGCAGCCGTCACCTCAACTGCCAAGGAGAGTGGAGTTGAGCCAGTATGGGAAACAGCTCCGGTTTATAACATCAAAGAAAAGGATCGAACGTTTTTATGAGGAGTTTGCTCAATTTTTTCGGCCCTATTTTCTATCCGGCTCCGGTGATTTCCATCATCTGACGGCCGCATTTATTCGTCAGTTCAAAGATCCTTTTGCGATTGTATCATTTGATAACCATCCTGATTGGGATATTCGACCTCCTAAATGGTCTTGTGGTGCCTGGGTTAATCGAGCACTGGAACAGAGAAATGTAGCGCGAGTTTCTGTTTGGGGTTGCGGCAGTTTTGAATGCCAGTTGCCTTGGCGGCTTCTCGGAAACCGGGACGCCTGCAAACAAAACCGACTTTGGGTAGCTCCTTGGAGAAGGTTCAAGTTTTATCCTGATTGGTTACATCCAATCAGTAAGGTAGACTGGAAGCAGCAATTTGGGACTTACCTCAGAAATATCCCCGAAAGTAAAGTGTATGTCACGGTCGACCTCGATTGCTTGAACGCTAAGGATGCGGTCACCAATTGGGAGCCCGGTGATTTTTCGTTGGACGATGTTACCTGGGCGCTTTCCCGGCTCCGGTCATTAAAGACCATCATTGGCGGCGATCTTTGCGGCGCCTATTCTCCAATGCGATACGCGAGTCGTTTCCAAGAGTTGGCCGCGCGATTCGACCATCCTGCTAGAAAAGGGATTTCGCTCGAAGAGGCATGCACGGTTAATTTACAAGCTTACAAGAAGATTTGGCCGGCTTTGACCGGTACTCAAAGTGTTTAGTAGGTTGACGTGTTTCGTCGCAATCGGTATTAGGTTTCTTAGATTGTTCCCCGTCCGTTGGATTCACTCAAAGATGAAAATAATTGCCATCATACATTGTTTTGCACATGCTGTACTTTCCCGTGGGCGCTTTCTTTCGGGCCGATCGGTGAGATTACGGCATCGGTTCCTCTTTCGGTTTATCGTTCTCGCCACGGGTGAAATATCGAAAAAAGGCTTGCTCGCTTTTGTTCTCCTGATTTTTGCTTTCGCCTTACCGTTGCGGCCTCTATCAATCAATGCGGCGCCGCTTGTACTAACTCTTGGCGCGCAACACTTCACGGATGGTCAAAAACCGGTCGGTCCTGGTACGTTCGATACAGTGGCGGCTGGCGAACCTGCTCCGTTTAATGCGTTTATCGGATCCAATGTGACAGGGCCAAACTTCTCGGCAACATGGGGCTACAGCTATTCGGCTCCACCTTCAATCGCCGCGGCAACGCTGACACTTGGGATTGTGGATGGGGATTCCAAGGCGTCTAATCACACGGTGGCTTTATTTAGGCTCAATGGGCTGGACCTTACTTCATCCTTGAATACTGTCTTCCAAGGTCATGGGGGGTCTTTGGGAGAATATGATGTCTACACGTTGCAACTCCCGGGCTCCACCTTCGGAGCGCTCGAATCAGGGTCAGTAAGTTTTTTACTTACTCTGCAGGGCCCTGGCCTTGGTGTCCTAGGGCCAACGCCGTTTCTGGGCGCCGGGTTCGATTTCTCGACTTTGGTCCTGAATCCCGTTCCGGAACCAGCCCCCTTGGTGTCGGTGTTCACAGGGGTTTTTATACTGGGATACAGGTCTTCACGTCGGCGGTTCACAACATAGGTCGCGTTTCCGAGACGATTCGGGTCGAAAACCCGTATGTGTGTCTGCCTGTTTTGGTTGACCTCTATGGGTTATGACCAAATCCGCAACGAGACGAGCTATTGCCGGACGGATCTGCCGGCTTTAAGGTGGGGGAAACGTTCCAATGCTATGTAGACTCCATCTTGCCCGGAAGGACG
>JAFAXJ010000236.1 GCA_019241095.1 Verrucomicrobiota bacterium
GGATCGGCCAGATCGGCGGCGTTCAACTGATAAACAATGTCAATTGCTTGGGCAGCCATGCCAAGTTGCGACATGAATGAGTAATAAGCAATCACCTGCTCTTGCTGCATGCCTGCTCTGGCGATCAGGTCATAAAGCTGAACGCCAAGCATGATCTTTCGATCGGGACTGAGCTCTTCAGCGAGGCGTTTAGCCATGACCGCAAGATCTTGAGGCTCGTTCAGCGCTTTTTGAAACAGACCGCGCAATTCCGAGTACACCGCTTCAGGGTAATCATAGCGAAGAAATCCGAGACTCGAATCAATCTCTTCTTCGAGAATTCGCCCGTTCACTTTTGTGAACCCTGCAAGAACCTGGATCAACAGCGGTAAAAGATTTCGGCCATCGGCGCTTCCGCGTCTGCTTCGCGACCTGCGCCTGACGCGCGATAAGCGACGAAAAGTACGAGTTGCTAGATTGCGCGCACGGCGGACTAAAGGATTGGGCGCATCAAGCGTTTTAGCCATTGCCAAAACCATTACCGTTTGTTAATGCCGGAAGCAACTCACGCCGCATGCAGTCCCCGCAACGATTGCCAAACTGAATTCAATTACGTATCGAATTGGTAGTTCTCTTGCCCGCTCGCTTATTTTCTCCTATGATAGAGAACGCACGATAGCTTCTTACAAAGATTCAAGAACAAGGTTTCCGGATATGGCTTTGCTTTCCAGTTTTAACGAAGATCGACCGGTGACGTATTTTCGGGGTTACCCGATCTACTACGCCACGATTCTGACTATTGCTTATGGGATAGGCGTAGCGATCACATTTTTTGGGCAAGCCACTGGTAATTGGTCGACGTTGGCGAGCTTCATGGCCATGGATTCCGCTCGCACGATTTTAGGCGGTCAAATCTGGCAGACACTGACTTATTCGTTCATCGATTTTCCAAGTTTCTTCACTATTATTGGATTACTCTTTCTTTATGTCGCGGCCATCGAGGTAGAAAAATACATTGGGAAAGCAAGGTTTCTGACCCTTTACGGCGTGATTGTGCTTATCCCGGTCGTAACGCTCACCTTGTTTACTCTCCTGACCGGTACGAGCGCTATTTACTTTGGCCATACGGAGGTCTCCATAGGTTTGTTTATCGCATTTTGTACTTTATACCCAGGAATCCAGTGGGGAGGGTTTATCAGCGCGAAATGGGTGGCCATAGCAAGCTTAATCCTGTCAACTATGGTTGATCTGTCTTCACGATCCTTCATTCATCTAACTCAACTTTGGCTGATCAGTGGTTTTTCGTTTGGTTATATCCGCTTCTTGCAAAACGGCGGTGAATTGCCATCACTGCGGATAGCCAGTCCGTTCCGGCGGCGTCCTACCTTGCGAGTTGTTCAGAAGCCAAAGGTCCGCACTCGCCCTGCGGTCTCGAGTGCGGAAACGAAAGGTCTTGAAATTGATCATCTCCTTGAAAAGATCTCCCGGCACGGGCTGGGCAGCCTGACTCGCGATGAACGTGCTGCTCTTGAACGGGCGCGTAAAAAGCTTCTCGAAAAGGACCAGAATTAGTTGTTCAGGTCTCGAGATGCTGTGCGTTCAGATTAATGAGTTCTTCGTTTGATCGATTAAAGAGAATTGTCGCTCGGCTGCGATCTCCGGATGGTTGTCCCTGGGATCGCGAGCAGACTCATGAAAGCTTAAAACCTCATCTTCTCGAAGAATGCTATGAGGTGATCGACTCGATCGATTCCAAAAATGACTCGGAATTAAAAGAGGAACTCGGCGATATTCTGCTTCAGGTAGTGTTGCATTCTCAGATAGCCGCCGAGAATTCTCGTTTCGATTTCGAGGAGGTCGCCTCCCTGATCGCAGATAAGCTCGTCCATAGACATCCCCATGTTTTCGGGAACTATCGCTTACCCGACAGTGAAGCCGTTTTGCAGCAATGGGATTCTCTCAAGCGTTTGGAAAAATCACACCGTGAATCCATTCTAGACGGTGTGCCCAAAGCTCTGCCTGCGCTCGCGCGTGCGCAGAAGCTGCAGACCAAAGCTGGCCGGGTTGGATTCGATTGGGATGATGCGGAGGGCGCTTGGCGAAAGGTTCTGGAAGAAGTCAACGAAGTAGCAGCTGCCGCTAACGAAAACCGTGCTGAAGAGATTGGGGACTTGCTGTTTGCTATCGTGAATTTCGCTCGCAAAAACAAGCTTGATGCCGAGCAGATCCTGAATCGAGCCACGAAAAAATTTTATGATCGGTTTAGAAAAATGGAACGACTTGCAAGCGAGTGCGAAATGGAATTTGTCAATTTAAGCTTGGACGAAATGGAGCGGCTTTGGATTGAAGCTAAGAAGTGAGTGTGCTTTGCGAGCCGCTTATCTGAGCACTGTGACTGGAGTTCCTAACGTTGCAGCTTCGTAAAATCTGATCGCTTTAGTTTCCGGCATGCGGATGCAGCCATGAGACGCTGGATAGCCGGGCAGGTAGCCGGCGTGCAAGCCAACTCCATCTACAATGCGTAGAAAATAAGGCATTGGCGCTCCAACAAAGGTGGCCCCAGGCGGTTTTCGGTCTTTTCTCACATCCACATTTTCCTGGATTACTATACCATCCTTCTCATAGGCGCCGTAAATGCTTGATCGGTGATAAGCATCTTTTTCAATAACCCGATAATGTCCCGGCGGAGTGTCGTGTCCTTCACGGCCAGTAGAAACAGTAGAAGCAAGTGCAATCCGACCACCGCTATATAGGTAGGCATGTTGGTCAGGAAGGTCGACGAGGATTGCAACCTGACCTCTCGGCCTATTAAGATCGTAGCTAATGTCTTCGAACTCCGAACAGCCTCCGATCATCAAAAACGCAAGTAATCCCCCAAGCCGGCACAGAATTTTCATTTCGCTTGTATCGGACCTTTATGCAGCTAAATGTCAAGGCGATCCCGTTGAATGAACGCATGTCTCTTGACGAGTGGGCTGTAGCCTGCAAACTCGCAGAGCGCCTGCAACGCTATTGACTCTCGTACTGAACCTGAATGCATAGTATTTTCGTTTTGTATGACTCGGGATTGATCGCTGTTCTCCTCTTAATCCTGCTGTCTCTTCTGGTGAACATGCTTTTCATTCCGGCGGTTAAAGAGGGAAAAAACTTTCTCCCGAAAGGCAGAAACTCTATTGGAGAAGGAATAACGTCAGAAGTTCAGCCACTTTTATCCGTGCTGATCCCTGCTCGAAATGAGAGTTATCGGATCAGACCATGCTTAGCATCGTTGCTCAATCAAGATTATAAAAATTTCGAACTCATCGTGCTGGATGATTCGTCCGAAGACGATACGGCAAAGATTGTAGCCGCGTATGCTCAGATTAATTGCCGTTTATCCTTAATCTCCGGGCAACCCCTTCCGGATGGATGGACGGGTAAGTCATGGGCCTGCCACCAGCTTTCCTCCCGAGCGCGTGGAGATTTGCTGTTGTTTACAGACGCCGACACAATTCATTCCCCTGGCACTCTGGCGGCCGCCGTTCAGCGTCTGCAATTGAGCAGGGCCGATTTGCTGACAATCTGGCCCTATCAGGTTACCGGAACGCTGAGCGAAAAACTCGTTATACCTCTCCTGTTTGTGGTGGCCGGCTCTCTTCTTCCACACTGGCTGTTGGCCTTATGCCAAAGATCACCGCGATTTGCCTCTCGCTTATCCAGGAAGTGGCTTGCAAGTTTAGGGGCAGCTAACGGTCAATTCCTTTTATTCACCAGAACAAGCTACTTTCGTATTGGGGGACATCGGGCCGTAAGGGATCATCTGGTCGAAGATGTCGCTCTTGCGCGGTTAGTTGCCGAGCAGACCGCTCAAGGCATGCGACTGATCAACTGCGATGGCACACGATTAATTAAATGCCGGATGTATCGTTCGTTCGGGCAGATGTGGGAGGGTTTTACTAAAAATGTACGACCTGTTTTTGAAGGTAATACGTTTGGATTCTTGGTAGCAATTTTGTTACAGGCGATTGTTTTCGTTTTTCCTTTCTTAGCCGTAGCGTTGCGGCCTGGTCCGGCAACATCATGCGAGATAGCTATTCTATATGCCATCAGAATTGCTGCGGCTCTCCGGTACGGGACTTCCTGGTTGAGTGTCATACTTCATCCGATCGGCTACGCTTTAGCCCTAATTATCGCACTGAATAGCTTACGACAAACTTCGGGCCATGGCGTCACTTGGAAAGGGAGGCTCTATCACCTGCCGGGCAAAGGACAACGAACCGCGGAGCCAAAATCCTCCATCATAACAAATTAATTGACATGTTATGAAATAAAGGCATATGGATCGCATAGCATGTCTTCAAAGTTCGGGAATTATCTGTTTCGTAATCTAAAAGGGCAGAGCGCCGATTCTACCGAGAACGCGGGAACTCCAGTTGTCGAAAGCGCCTTTTTAGATCACCCGATCGAATTGGGCCCCGAAGATTTCAAAATAGATGACCCGGTCGCACCAAAATTGGATTGGTCTAACATCGAGGGCAGCATCGTGAAGGTCCGGTTGAAAGATACCCAGGGAATTATGGAAGGTCGCGTAACAATCAAGGCTTCGATCTTGAAAAGTGCTTATCCGTCGATTCTACCCGGTGAATTTAATACGGACTATCAATTTCCGGTTTCTCTCAAGAGCGTGGTTTTGCAGGTGCAGGCGAGCCTGAAAAGGAGCGATCCCGCCAAGTTGCCCGGTCCGGAATTCGAAACACCGATCGCACAAGTCGCGCGGGAAGATGAAGGCTTTTTCAAGCTTGAACAAGCAAAAACGAATTCACATTCGCATGAGATTGTCCCAGTTTCCGAAAATAAGACAGCGCCTGAGCCGAATTTGACTCCGGCTGACCGTCCCACTTTTCCGCTTATCAAAGAAAAGCCGCGACCAGCCGGGAAGGAGGTGCCGCCGCTCGAAGTCAGTATACCTCCTCCGACTTCATCCAGTGCTTTGACCGAAGTGGCTTCGACTCCTTTCACGCCTTCGGAGACCAATGCCTTAAAGAGAGGCGAACCCGCTTCGCAGGATGGCGCAGCCGGCTTCTTTCAGCCTGATCCCAGGAAACCTTTACATCGAATTGGATTGGAGCGTTTGCAGGAGATTTTCATGACCGAAGATCTTCTTGATGGCCGTCATGTAGCGAAATTGATTGCTGAATTTCCGAGAGTCAGAGGTGCTCTGATTATGCTCCAGGACGGAACCTTGATAGGCGGCGATCTTCCACCGGAGTTCAACATCCAGGCGGCGCTCTCGGCTCCAACCTTCATGTGTACGCTACGCGAGTTCTCCGCCCGGTTGCAAAGGGAGCAAGCTTCCGCACTCACCATTTATCAAGGCGGACTTCCGATGAGTATTTTTTCTGAGGGCTCGGTACTTATCTTTCTCGTCCACTCCGGACCTGGCTTACCACCAGGAATGCGTGAGCGGATTGGACAAATCGCTCAAGCCCTAAGTGCTTTGTACACCTAGGTCCCCTTTTCGTTTAATGAATTGGATCGTTTTTTCGGTTGCGAGCCTTCTGGTTTTCTCAGTAGGAGCACCTGCCCAATGGCATCCGCCTCCAGCATACCAAAAAATCCCGATTCTCGATGATTGTCGTTCAACCAGGAATACGGTCGGTGTGGCGATTCAGCCTAATATTCTGTACCCGCAGGGGGCCGTCGTAATGTGCCCGGATAGAATTCAGCAGATTGAGAAAGAACATCCGGGCGCCTCTCTTTTTTTTCAAGTTCACGAATTTGGTCACCTTGTCCTGCGAACGCGAAATGAAGCTCAGGCTGATGAATGGGCCGCCCGCCAGTTGAGCGGCACTCCCGGGGGAAACGAAACCCTGCGCGCTGTCGTTGCGCATTTTGTCGACGTAGGAACCCGTTTCGATCCAATGTACGGAACCGGTTTGGATCGAGCGTTGCGCGTCTGCCGCGCTGGCGGCATACCTTTGCGGGATTGGCCATTGGAACTTCGGAAGTTTGCCGCTAATACCCAAGCGGGCAGCGGTATTAACTTAAAAGTGGCTGCATCCGAGCCTTACGCCAACTATGCGGAAATGATTATTTTGGTGGATGGCCAACCAATCGGGTTCTGTAGCTCAGATCCAGACGCCGTTCTGAGTTTGCCCACTATTGCTCCTGGAACTCACATTGTCAGCGCACGAAATGTTTGGGTCTATCACGCAGCCGCGGACGGCAGCAAAACAGAGATTGCGCGTAATCTTTCGGCCGAGTGCCAGTTGAACTTCATCAGTCGCCGCCCCGATTTGGAACTTCTGTTCTACTACAACGAGGGGGATTTACGGCTAAAGGTGGATGGAAGCTAACCATTGAGGTAGATGCCGTATTTTCGAGGCGATCCCGCCTCGCGAGGTCGACCCGGAGGTCTGACTGCTCTCGCGAAGCGCGCTCAGTTATTTTAACTGACCAACACCCCGCGGCTCATGGAACGCATTCTTTGAACCGCCGCTGGAACAATTTCGAGCGCCCTGGTTACATCCTCGGACGTGTTAAATCTGCCAAACGAAAATCGTAAACTGCCTCGCGCCCGATCATTTGAAAAGCCCATCGCCCTTAGCACGTGTGATGCCTCAAGTGATCCGGCGGTGCAAGCTGACCCGGCTGAACAGCAGATCCCCCGCTGGTCTAGCATTAACAGGAGTCCTTCCGAATCGATCCCATCGATCGCCAGATTGGTGGTATTTGGAAGTCGCTTAGTCTTGTGCCCGTTCACCTGAACCGAAGACAAACGTTCAAGTAATCCCGTCTCGAGACGATCTCTGAATGCACGAACTTCAGTGTCCTCCATGGCGATCGTTTGAGCTGCGATCTCCGCCGCTTTGCCGCAACCTACCAATGACGCGGTATTCTCAGTTCCGCCGCGTTTCTTGTTCTCTTGCCCGCCCCCGATCAAGTATGGTTTAAAACGCGTCTTTCGATCCACGTACAGGGCCCCAACTCCTTTTGGCGCATGAATCTTGTGCCCCGACATTGACAGAAAATTGATAGGCGTTTGCGACAGATCAATCGGGATCTTACCTACCGCTTGCACGGCGTCAGTGTGAAGTAGTGTGCCTCTGCTCCCGCAAATTTCGGCAATTTCCTGAATAGGAAACAGAACTCCGGTTTCATTATTGGCCCACATGAGGGAGACAATCGCGGTATCATCTCGGATGGCGTCCTGAAGCTCATCAACATCGATCATGCCTTCGGAGTCCACTTCCAGGAATGTCACCTCATATCCTCGTCGAGCTAAATAATCCGCATGTTTGATGATAGCGCTATGTTCCACCTTGCTTGTAATCAGATGTTTGCGGTCAGGATCCATTTGCAACGCTGATTGAATTGCGCTGTTGTCAGATTCTGTTCCGCAACTCGTAAAAATGATTTCTGTAGGCTGGCAGTTAAGGAGTGCCGCAACCTGCTGCCGAGCTCGGTCGATGGCTTTGGCAGCCCGCTTTCCAAACGAGTAAGCACTGGATGGATTGCCATATTCTTCTCGCAAAAAAGGCAACATGGCATCAAGAACGATCGGATCGATCTGTGTCGTAGCGTTATTATCGAGGTAGATCATGAAAGAACTATTGTGAAATTGCCTCGGTTTTTGCTTCGTTCGGCATGTTCTTAGCTTTCAGAACTTCTCGCCACTTCAAGTAAAGATTGCGTCCGTATAGGGGCAGCGGCGCCAAGGTCATAATAATCCCTACCGAATCGTGCCGATAAAAGATAAAGTAGCTGAGAGACAGGATACTTCCCAAAACACTGCATTCCCAGAAACCGACCGGAATGATACTTTTACCGGCCCGCTCAGAGGCTATCCATTGCAGGAAAAAACGAATAGAAAATATAGCGCTTCCAGACAGACCTACGACTTTCCATGGGGTCAGCGTTATGAGAGCGATTAGACTAACGGCTGCCAACCAGTTCATCGCCAACGATATCGCATTGAATAACGGCCTTGACAAGAAATCAGAAGGGGACCCGGCAGAGCCTTGCTCTACAAGCTGCTCGGTACCTTCACCCGCTGAATCGCTCCTCCGCTGATATCACTTTCCTGTCACCCGCTCCATCCACTTCCTTTACTTCCTTTTCCTACGGGTTCAAGGTCGGGATATTTCGGATCGGGAGAGGGAGAATTGGACAGCACTGGCTGATCTCCTCGATCATCATCTTTGCGATGTGGATCAAAGAACAAATCAAAAGCGATGAATAATGCTTTGGAATGACGAGCAAACCAAAGATTGAAAAGGGGAATCGGCAGAACAGTAAAGAATAGAACGACAAAGATCGGCAGCTTGATCCAGAACTCCAGAATGAGGTAAATGGCCAACCCTACCAATGCGCCGACTCCATAGTTGATCGCGAAAATCGATAAAAGAAAATAACCCGGTTCCCGTTCAAAAGGGTAACCACACTGGATACAACCGTCGAGAGGCATCAGCCAATCTTGAAGGCTACGCACCTTGGGCCAATGAACAAACATGGGGCGCTGACCGCAGGTCGGGCATTTCCAGCGCAAAGCATTAGCCATCATCCAGAAAAAACGCCGGGACGAATATTCTGGCGGGCCATGGTTGGAGGCGGACACACCCATCCTCGCACCGTAGTACCTCAACATCAGCATGCAAGTGGGGGGGATGATTTGCGGAAAACAAAGCGACATCTTAGCATCCATCATGTCGAAGGCCCAGGCCAAACACCGAGTGTTCGTAACGGGGATGGGAGTCGTTTCGCCTTTGGGCCGTGATGCCGATTCCAATGCTGAATCGCTCCGACAAGCCCGAGACGCAATCCGCCCGGTTACGGCGTTTGACGTTTCTGCGACTCGCTGCAAAACGATGGGCCAGGTTGATGATTCCTGGTTGGAAGATGCATTACCACCCAGTCGCGTTTCCAAACGACTTCATAGAAGCGCGAAGATGGTGATTTTGGCTGTTCGGGAAACCCTTCAGTCTTCAAACGGCGCGAAACCTCAATTGATGGTTGTTGGCACAACCAGTGGCGGAATGAGCTATGGAGAAGCATTTTTCCGGCAGCTTCTGGCTAAAACTTCCAGAAAACATTTTGCTCAGCTGGTCGGAAATTATATGCCTCAAAAGCCCATTCTGGATGGGCAATATTTCAATAACATTCGAGTTCCATCGCAGGTTGTGGCAAACGCATGTTCTTCAGGATCCAATGCGATCGGACATGCTTTCGATCTAATCGGAGCTGGACTTTACGAGTGCATCCTGTGCGGCGGATACGATGCAGTGTGCGAGCTGGTGTTTGTGGGGTTTGACTCTCTCCAGGCTGCCACTCCCGAGCGGATTCGTCCTTTCGACAAAAATCGGACTGGCCTGGTCTTAGGAGAAGGGGCTGCTTTCTTCATTTTGGAATCGGAAGAGGCGGCCGCGCGAAGACGTTGTGAAGCCATTGCGGAAATTCTTGGCTACGGTGTCTCGACAGACACTTACCATATTACTCAGCCTCATCCTTCGGGAAGGGGCCCTAAACTGGCGATGGAACGAGCTTTGAGATTGGCTGGACTTCATCCTTCTGAAATAGAGTACATCAACGCTCATGGAACGGGCACCCAATTCAATGATGCTACCGAAGGTTTGGCTATCTCAAACCTCTTCCAATCTGCTGCCGTTAGTTCCACTAAATCGATGATGGGTCACGCCCTCGGGGCTGCCGGCTCTATTGAGGCTGTGTTTTGCGTTCTTGCCTTGAGAGACGGCTTCCTGCCGCCTAACATCAATTTTGCTGAACCTGATCCAAGCTGGGACTTAAAGCTCATTGCCAACACGGCCCAGCACAGGAAAGTTGGCATCACTCTGTCTAATTCGTTTGGCTTTGGCGGGGCCAACGCAAGCCTGATTTTGAGAAGGTTGTGAACGGCTTCATCCAAGGCGTGGGTGCTGTGTCGCCAGTGGGTTCCAGTGCCACCGATACTTGGTCCGCTTTGGTTCAGGGCCGTAAAGGGGAGCGAAAAATGTTTCCAGAGAGCATTGCGGGTCGCTCCCATTGGTTTTGCCCGGTTCCGGCCAAGTTTTTTTCCGAAGCGGCTCGCCAACCACGTCTACGACGTTCGGGGACTATATCGATGTTAGCGACGACGGCAGGATACGATGCGATAGCCGAAGCCGGCTTGAAACCTGAAACATTGCGGAATGAACAGATTGCGATCGTTTGCGCGGTCTCTTCCGGCAGCGTGACCCAGACAAAGCGTTTTTTTTCTGAGCTCGTGACGCAAGGCGCCAGGAGTGCCAGTCCGATGCTGTTTCCGGAAACGGTGTATAACGCCCCTGCCAGTCATCTTGCCGCTCTGCTTGGGCTTGACGGCCAGAACTACACTCTCGTTGGGGATTCATCAGTCGGTGCTAGCGCGCTTCATTTCGCCACTGAACTTCTCGCCATTCAGCCGGAACTGGATCGATGCTTAGTTGTGGCTGCCGAGGAGTCTGATTGGTTGCTGGCGGATGGCTTCGCGACTTGGCGAATGACAACTGAACAGGCGGATTTCGAAGTTTATGGGAGGAACTCCGGAACCGTCCTTGGTGAGGGAGGTGCAGCAATTCTGGTAGGTCGGCAAGGTCCTATTCGGATAGATCGATCATCTCCGGGGGAATCTTTTTTTTCGATGAAAGACGGCGCATCAGCAGCGCTGGCTATTCTGTCGGGTACAGGCGCGACCCCTGATCTTATTGTGGGAAGCGCGAATGGAACGTTTGTTGACCGGATAGAGCAAAGAGCCTTTGAAAGGCTTTTTCCGACCACGCCAGTATATTGTCCGAAACCGGCGATCGGTGATGCTCTGGGCGCCAGTGCGCTGCTTCAGATTGTTATAGCCGCTTTTGCGTTGCGCCATCACCGGATTCCCGGGACGCTAAGTGGCGGTCCTAACCTCAAGACCTTGGTTCGCGAGACTATCCATTATCCTGTCTCGACCGCTCTTGTGAGTTGCATGGGGTTCAATCAGCAGGTGAACGCGGTGTTGCTTGATGCCAAGGGTTATTGAGGACAGTCCGTTGGC
>JAFAXJ010000295.1 GCA_019241095.1 Verrucomicrobiota bacterium
TGCTTGGGCCAGACGGGTAAGTTCCACACTTCCTGGGGCGACTTTCATTCATTCAAGAACCTCGCTGCACTACGGTTCGAGTGCCTGCGCATGCTGGCGCACGGAGCTAAGTGTTTGATCGGCGACCAACTCGCTCCCAGCGGTAAGATCGACGCGAACGTCTACAGCCTGGTGGGTCAGGTATACGAGGAAGTCGCACGCAAGGAACCTTGGTGTGCGGAAGCGATGGCGGTGACTGAAATCGGGGTACTCACCGAGGAAGAGTTCACTGGCGGCGGGGTGGGTGCTTTGCCTGGAGCTCTCAAAGGCGCAACCCGTATCCTCGAACAGGCTGCCCAGCAATTCGATGTTCTGGACTCAAGCAGCAATTTTTCCAATTACCGATGCCTGATCTTACCGGACCATATTCCGGTTTCTGAGGAACTGGCGCAAAAGCTCGAGCGATATGCCGCAGAGGGCGGCAGCATTCTTGCCAGCTTCGCTTCAGGGATGAATCAAAATCAGACCCGATTCACTACCGAATTGTTTGGGGTTTCTATTGCAGATCCGGGCCCCACCGACTTAAACGGTAATCTGGTTCGCGGGAAAGAGTTCGAACGTCATGACTACTGCGAGTACCTCCTTCCTCAAGGCGATCTAGCATACGGTCTGCCGCAAACCGAACATGCGATGTACCGCAGAGGGATGGCTGTCCGTTCTGAGGAGGAGACGGAAATACTCGCTCCAATAATCAGTTCCTATTTCGATCGCACTTATCGTCACTTCTGTTCTCATCGCCAGACACCTTCTTCTGGCATGAAAGTTCAGCCGGGTATCGTCCGCAAAGGGCGCTGCATTTACTTTTCCAGCCCCATCTTCAGTCAGTATAATGACTGCGCGCCGAACTGGTGCAAACGGCTGGTTCTTAACGCGCTTAGTCTTTTGCTGCCGGAACCTTTGATAAAACACGACGGACCTAGCACGTTGCAGGTAAGCCTCACCCAGCAACCAGAACAGAATCGCTGGATCGTCCACCTTTTGCATTTCATTCCGGAACGGCGTAGCGAGGAGCTCGATGTGATTGAAGACGTGATTCCGTTGTTCAACATCAAATTGAAGGTAAAGGCTCCACGGCCCGTGCGGCAGGTCACTATCGTGCCCGGGGAAGCTCCTGTCAGCTTGCAAACCGAGAACCCGTACGTCGTTCTGCAGATAGATCGCATTGATGGTCACACGATGGTGTGCCTGACTTTTGAATAAGTAACGCTAAACCTTTTAGCTCGATGGAATACCGACAATTGGGCAACACCGGCATGCAGGTGTCAATACTTAGTTTCGGCGCATCCTCGCTCGGGGGTGTTTTTCGTCCGGTGGATAGCCGAGAATGCGATGAGACGGTTCGGAGTGCTCTCGACAACGGTGTCAACTTCATTGATGTCTCACCTGCCTACGGCGAGACCCTTGCCGAACTTGCTTTGGGAAAGGCGCTCAAGGGTATCTCGCGGGATAAATACTATCTCGCAACGAAGATAGGCGCTTATAGCGAAGCAAAAGGTGATTACGACTATTCGGCCGAGCGCACGGAGCGAAGCTTACACGAGAGCCTAAGAAGATTGGGAGTGGCATATGTAGACTTGCTTCAGTGTCATGATGTGGAGTTTGCAGACCGTGACCAGATTGTGAACGAGACGATTCCTGCGCTGCAACGTCTAAAAACGCAGGGGTTGACCAGGTTTGTGGGAATTACCGGTCTGCCGCTGAAAGTGTTCACCAATATCCTCGATCGAGCGGGCGGCGTGGACACCATCCTCTCGTTTTGTCATTACGAACTGAACGACAATTCGCTCGCCAGTCTCATTCCTTACCTGAAAGAGAAAGAAGTAGGCATCATCAACGCTTCACCCACCGGAATGGGCCTGCTAACCCCTCGCGGAGCGCCAAAGTGGCATCCTGCCAGCAGAACGTTAATCGAGGGTTGTCGCAAAGCCGTTGAGTTTTGCAAGACGAAAGGCGTCGATATTGTGAAGCTCGCCATTCAATATGCGTGCTCACACCCTGACATTTCGACAACCTTGGTCAGTACGGCTCAACCAAGGAATATTCTGAGCAACATTAGCTATGTTGAAGAGCCCATCGATAACCAACTTCTTGCTGAAGTGCTCGAGGTTCTTAAGCCGATCCACAATTTCAACTTTACCCGAGGCCGGCCTGAACATCGCGATCCGCTCGTGGAAAGCTGAGTCAGCGCAGTGTCCTGAAAGGCTGTTTACTGGTTAATGTAACGCGGTTCTATGAAAGCAATTCGTCTGGAAAAACCTGAAAACTTGGTGTTGCTCTCCGCTGCACAAGAACCTGGATTGACAGGACCTGACGACGCGCTTGTACGCGTACACCGTATCGGTGTTTGCGGGACCGACATTCATGCCTTCAACGGCGCCCAGCCTTTCTTCAGTTATCCTCGCATCCTCGGCCATGAGCTTGGAGTTGAAGTTATTAAAGTTGGCAGCTGCGTGGGAAACGTGAAACCGGGCGACCGTTGCTCGGTAGAACCATATCTTAATTGCGGGAACTGCATTGCGTGCCGCAGAAATAAGCCCAACTGTTGTGTGTACCTCCAGGTGCTGGGAGTGCACGTTGATGGAGGGATGCGGGAGAGCTTAGTATTGCCGGCTCACAAGCTGCACCCCTCAACAACTTTGACTCTCGATCAGCTAGCTTTGGTTGAGACACTCGGAATCGGATGCCACGCCGTCGAGCGCGCACGCGTTGAGAAAGACGAGTTCGTCCTTGTGATCGGTGCGGGCCCAATTGGACTCGCCGTGACGCAGTTCTCAATTGAAGCCGGAGCTCGAGTAATCATTATCGACATTCAACCAAAACGCCTGGATTTTTGCAGAGACAAACTTGGCGTTGGATATCTGGTCAATGCGGCAGCAGAGGATCCGCTTGCTACCCTCAAAGGAATAACCTCGGGCGATCTCCCGACGGCCGTTTTTGACGCCACTGGCAATCCGAAATCTATGGCGGGTGCCTTTGAATATCCAGCGCATGGAGGCCGGCTGATATTTGTTGGCCTATTCCCGGGCGATATCACCTTCAATGATCCCAATTTTCACCGGCGTGAACTGAGCATCTTGTCCAGTCGCAATGCGCACCCGGAAAACTTCACTCGCATCATAGATTTAGTCGAAACCGGCCGGATAGACACCGCGCCGTGGATTAGCCACCGTGCCTCGTTCGATGACGCGGTCTCTGAGTTTCCCAGGTGGACCAGACCCGAAACAGGCGTCATCAAGGCAATGATCGAATTGTAGCGTAGGCCCGGATCCGGAGAGCAATGCTCGGCCCGCCAGGCAACTGGTGAATATCAGGAATCTTTCGACGCGTACTCGCGTACTTACCAAAACGCTCCAGAACTGGGTTTCTTACAGCTATCCGCCAATGAATCCGCTCCCTCCGCTAAATGAAGCCGTATCTACGCTGTTCTTATTATGCCGGAAATGTCACATTATGATCCGCGCAGAAAATTAAAAGCTGTCTTAACGTCCGCGCCTAATCCGTATGTTATCGAATTGGGCCAGGATACAGCATACCTCCACGGTTCCACAGCTCATTGAAGCCACGCGGAATCGCCAGAGCAGAGTCAGTCCCGAGATTGCGTCTAAAAATCTGCCGTAATTTCCTGTTGCTTTGATAACACGCGCTCCCCAGTGGTCGTCCAACCCTACCGGCATTCCAACCCCGGGCGTCACTCCAAGCAAGTAACATATCTCCGGATCCTTACCAATCTCCATAGTGGTAAGATTATCACTGGAGATGCCGAGCGTTTCGGCTTGGATCAGCAGCGAGATGGTTGCATTCAACAACGTCAGCCATCTCAAATCCCCGGATCGGATCACCGCGCTGACCGGTACCATGCTGATTGGTTCAGCCAATATGATAGCGTCGCCGGCTTGTTCGCGATTCGCTGCCCTCAACCGCGCCAACTCAGTTTCCTCCGCGCTCACAGCCATCACTCTCCCGGACAAAAACGCCGATTCCATTTCGTCCCACTCCTGAAAAGGAAAGAGCAGGAGCTGCCAACCAGCGCGCCGGAAGTAATTCCGAAGGTGCTCTTCATTGGCCATCTGCGTGTTTCCCTCGCTCACACAACCAGGCTGAACAGCGATTAAAATATTCCGCGATTGGCTGACGGCGGTGATTCCCGAATCTTTGGCAACCATTACTTTCTGCACATTGAAAAAGAAAGGTTGTGATATCAGCAAACCCGAGGACGCCAGCTTTGAGGGCGCCATAGGATCAATCGGTAAGTACAGGTTTGTTTCGTTTTTGATTAGCTGCTCGGGGCCGGTTTTACGGTCTGAACTCACAAAGCTAACTTTGGTCGCATCACCTAATGCTGCAGCCGCTAACGCCTTTGTCAGCTCAATCGATAATCCTTCCCATTTTGTGCCGTTTGGAATATCAGCTAACCCTGCTCGAACGTTAACGCCGCATACTATTCTGCCCGCAGTTTTGATTCGATCAATTGTTTCCTGCGCGACGCCCCTATTAGACAGGCTTAACGCAACCGCGATTGTACTTAACAGGCGAGCGACTGAGTGACGGGCGATAGCTCTCATTGCTGACTCTCTAGGTCCTTACTAACCTCTAAACAAGTAGAATTATATTTACCCCGGTATTAACAAGCTAGCACTCCTGCCAGACAAAACTTTTCTTACAATGCCTAACCCTAAAGTGAACTAACCAAATGCATCCCAATTATACTACCCGAATCTCTACGATGCTTGGCTTTTGCCTCGCGTCGTCGGTCATCCAGGCCCAGCAGGAGCCTCTGGTTCAAACCGCGCCGAAACCTAATGCTGATATCGCACCCTATGTCACTCGTTTTGATTATGATCCATCAATCAGCAATTCGGAGATCAAGAAACTTCTTCGTGACAAAATAAAGTACGTATTTGTTATTTTTCAGGAGAATCGATCTTTCGATTCTTATTTTGGGAGCTTCCCCGGAGCACATGGCTTATTTTCACAACCTGAGGCAGACACCCCAGGGTTTTATCAATACATCTTGAATACAGACGGGACCTATTCGGTAATCACGCCGTTCCGAATTGGTCAGGACTATGGCGCGTGGGATTTGGATGATGTAAATCATTCTCACAACCCGATGGTGGAAAAAATGAACATCATCAACGGTAATCCAGGCATGGACCAATTTGCCTTTGTTGAGGAAGGTCTGCATTTTAACACCCAACTTCCGACGTTGGCGGCCAAACAGTATGGGGAACTCGAAATGGCTTATGTCGATGGCGACACGATTCCGTTTATGTGGAACTACGCGAATAAATTTGTCCTTTTCGATAATATCTTTCAAACGATCATCGGTCCTTCATCGCCGAACGCTATTGCGATGATTGCCGGGCAATCAGGTTCTACTCAGTGGGTAAAACACCCAAATACGGCTGCTATCAATGTCTCAGCAAATAGTACCCTTGGAATTGGCGTTCCAGTCGAAGGCGATCCGGATCCGCTCTGGGGCTCAGCGAAGGATCCGCTGCTAAATTCGGACAAACAGCCCATCAATCCGACTGATAACGCAAATAATGCCCAGATCAATCTGACTTTTGCTAGCCTGCCTTTCACTCTTACCGGGAGTGCGTTTGCAGCGCTGAGTCAGCAAGATCTTAACATAGCGGCAGACTTGGCTGACCTTCAGAATGACATTCCTTATTTGACGAAACTTAATAAAGCGTCGGTCAAATGGGGCTGGTATCAGGAGGGCTATGATGCTGAGCCGACCGATAAAGGCAAGGAACATACTAGCTACATCGGTCATCATAACGGCCCGCAATACTTTGGCTATGTTGCCGCGAACCCGGCAATCAGTGTCAACCTGCATGGGTTAAACGATTTTTTCGTCGATATAAGTCAAGGAAAGCTAGGTAATGAGGGAGGCGTATTCTACCTGCGAGGAGGGTTCCAAAACCAAGCTGGGCTGACGCCGCTGAATAGCAACTCAACTGTCCAGAAAAATTTTCAAGGCAATGATGACCACCCCGGCTACTCAGATTCACAGTTGAGCGAAGCTCTGGTCGCTCGCGAGATCAATGCCATTGCTCAAAGTCCGTACTGGCAACACTGTGCAATCATCATCACTTATGATGAGTCCGAGGGTGATTACGATCACGTCCCACCCGAAATCATTGCCAACGATCCTAACGGGCTAGCGCTCAGCCGTGGTCCCCGCATCCCGCTGCTTGTAATCTCTCCTTATGCGAAAGCACACGCCATTTCTCACGAAGTTGGTGACCACAATTCGGTGATCAAATTTATTGACTTGATTTGCGGCCTCACGCCCTTGCAGGAGCTGCCGGACGAAATTGCAGCTCAGCAGCTTGGAGAAACCCTGTATCACGAACCGAACCTTGGCCCTGAAGATGGCCCGTCAACACCGGTTGGTGATCTAGCTTCCGCGTTCAGCGTTGGAAGGCTTAGAGGTATGATTCAGCCCCTTCCAGCAATTTACGCTAAGATACCTGAGTCTGACATCACCACACTTCCGCACTGGGGAACTAATCCGCTGAAAACGCATCTCCATATTACACCCACCGATTACGGCAGGAAGAATCCAATCCCAACCGACTTCAACCCTCGTCCGTCCTCTGAGCCCGGTTTCATTCCGCCACCAAGCTCATAGTTAAATCAGAAGAGTTCGGCTACTCTACCTCGCGAAATTAGAAAAGGGTAGAGTACTTTCCTCGAGCGCGGAGGCTAACAGCATGCTCTACCGCGCTCTACGCCGCTCGTGGAGAACAAAGGTCTCCATAGTCTAGTTCACTGGCGCCGCCTTTTGGCTTTGCTTCCGTGCTGATAAGCATCACGGGTTTTCTTCCCCGTAATAAGTACCCTTTAAAAGACCTCCGCTTCTCACGAGCGACCTAACAGCGGAGCATTGCTCCACTCAACGATGCGACACCAAGAGAGTGACTAGCCGATGCGAGCGAGCATACTTCCGGAATTTCAGTTCCCGATTAGCACGAGCGAGTTGACGGATGTACAGTTTCGGAGGTGCTTACGCCGATTAGACGCTAACGCGCCGGACGGCCAATATACAACCCATTTTCACCTCTTAGTGACTTACTTTACTCAGTTCCGACCTGACAAAAGCAGCGGAACGCGTCGCTTCCTCGTCCAGATTGTCGCTCCCCGGAAGCCTCCGATAAACCGATATGTCGCGCCCGACCTCTCCTCCCGGCACCAGAAAAGGTTCCATTACAATTGCGCCTTGATAATTAATCTCGTGCAAAGCCCCAAAGATCTCCGCCCATGGCATTCGACCCCGGCCGGGTGGACGGCGATTAGGTTCCCCAATATGGAAGTGACCCAACCAGGTCCCGGCTTCCAGAATCGATCCTCGAAGGCTCTCTTCCTCGATGTTCATGTGAAACGTATCGAGCAGAATCTTACAATTTGGACTACCGACACGTTCAGCAAAGGCAATGCCCTCAGCAGCGGTGTTCATTACAAAGTGCTCAAACCGATTCACCACCTCTATGCAAAATAGAACGTTGTGATCCTCCGCCGCTTTTATGGCCTCGCGCACGCCCTCGACGGCTCGATCGGTCAAACGTTCTTTGTCTTCTCCTGGCATTAACTTGCGCGGCCACGAGCTATAATTAATCCCGGCCATCACCGTCCCGCCCATCTGATTCATTGCTCGAGCGACTTCTTGGAGAAAGCCGATCCCTTTTTTTCGAATTCCAGCATCTTCCGAAACCAAATCCATGTCGGCAGTCATCCCGATACTGTACGTCAAAGCCAGACCTGCGTTCTCGGCAGCGCTCTTCAGTGCGTTTCGTTCAGTTTCGCTCATTCGAGTGACTTTGGGTGCATTCACCTCCAGAACATCGAAACCAGAATGTCCGGCTTTATCGATGAACTGCATAGGTTCCGAATTCCATTGCTGGGTCCAGTATCCAAAATGTATTCCGACGGGATTCATAGGTCTTTGACAAGGCTTAGGAGACTTTGCACATGATGGGGGAGTATTACGTTAAATGCGTTGAATCCAGAGCAATTGCAAAGTGAAAACAAGTAAGCATCGGCCGCAAGTAACGCATAATCAGAACCAGGCCTTTAAGAATCGCAGGAGACTCGTTTTTTAGCACCCCGCAAACACCGCTAAACAAAAAGCGGTGATACTTCCAAGCTTTCCTCTTGTTTGCGCATGGTTTCTTCCGATGGTGAGGCCTCGAACTTATTGGCCGCTTCGAGAACTCTTGGGAGAAGACTCAAATCTCCAGGCGTGGCAAGAAAAATACCTGGGCGAGCGAGTACCCAATGCACAGCCGCATCGATATCCGCTTGGTTTTCAAACGGTTCGTACCAAGTTGTGCGATTATGCTCCCGACCCCACCAGTGGCGTCTTGCAATCGATTTAATAGTTAACATTGCTACGTTCCGCCCATGGCAAATTTCCGATAAGCGTTCAAAGTTGGACGCATAATGTGGATCTTGCATCATAATGTGGCTGTAGGGAAGCAGCACGGAATCAAAATCGAATCGCTCCAGACTGCGAATGTGGGTTGCAGCAATTTGGCTGCCATGGCCAGTGACGCCTATAAACCGAACGAGGCCTTGCTCACGCGCCTCGATACAAGCATCCAGCACACCCTTCGGGCTCAAGGCGATATCCCATTCAATCGGATCAGCCAAATTGTGGAGTTGTATGAGATCAAGCCGTTCGACTCCGATACGTTCCAAAGAACTGTGGATCTGACGCTTGGCATCATCGTAAGTACGTTTATCCGTTTTTGTGGCTAAAAAGAAATTGGATGGATACTGGCGAAACCAAGGCGCGATACGCAACTCTGCATCGCCGTAACTGGCTGCTACATCGATGTGATTTATTCCATAACGCAAAAGCGTTTCGAGAGCTTGATCAGCTGCTTCCTGCGTTGCTTTCGATAGAGAGGCGGCACCAAAAACCGCTCTCGTGCTTTCGTGTCCCGTCCGTCCAAAAGGCTGTTTCGCAATCATGTTGACCAACTAAAGCCAGGTTTTCTACTACTTCAAAACTAACATGCGTCGCTTCAGCCGATTTCCGGCCAGCTTGAACAATCTTTATCTGCGTTGAAAAAAGGCTCTCGCATGATGTACTAGAATTCTATATCAAATGCCAACCGGTCGATATCTTATCCTTATGAATTTCTGAGCGGCTGGTTGCCAAGCCAAGGAAAAACAACCCTGCACCACACTGAATGGACCAACAAATATCTGCTTTTTTATTTCCACCTAGCCGGCTGGCCGGACTCATCCTAGTCCTGTCTTTGGCCTTCATGCATCAGAATATTTTCGCGGAGCAGGCTATTCCATCCCCAACTGCTGCGCAAACGCAGGAGAACACTGCCAAAAATGGAGCGAAGCCAGCTAGTCTTGAAGAGCGTGTAGCCAGCTTGGAGGCCTACATTAGCAATAATGACGGCTCCAAAACGTTATCCGGAATCCCAGGTCCTGGCCATAACGCTTGGATGATGACGTCGTCAGCTCTTGTTCTTTTTATGACACTCCCTGGGCTTGCACTTTTCTATGGAGGTTTGGTTCGAAGAAAAAATGCATTATCAGTCCTGGCTCAATGCTTTGGAATAACCGGACTCGTTACACTGCTGTGGTGGATCTGCGGATATAGTCTGGTTTTCGGTAAAAATTTCAACAGCCCCTTTTACGGAGGATCTGAACATTTCTTCTTTGCCGGGGTTACCTCTGCTCCCAATGCCGACTACTCTTACTGGGTCTCTCAAAATGTCTATGCCATTTTTCAAATGATGTTTGCCGTGATTACACCGGCATTGATAGTCGGAGCAATCGCGGAACGAATGAAATATTCGGCGCTGATGGTTTTCATTGGTTGTTGGATGTTCCTGGTCTATTTCCCAATGGCTCACATGGTCTGGGGCATAACAGGGTTTATGAATGGGATCTGGAACCCGAACTCCGGAGTTAAGGCTATCGATTTTGCGGGCGGCACAGTCGTGCACATGACATCAGGCTGGAGCGCGTTGATTTTATGTCTGATTCTCGGACCGAGGCTCGGTTTCAAAAAAGAACCGCTAACACCCCACAGTATTGTCCTCTGCACGGTCGGTACGGGAATGCTTTGGGTAGGTTGGTATGGATTCAACGCAGGCAGTGCTGTGGGGGCTGATATCATTGCTGCTGCAGCTTTTACAGCCACTACGTTGGCTACCGGTATGGCTGCCTTAACCTGGGCTACCCTGGAAAAGGTGCTTAGAGGAAAGGCCAGCGTGCTTGGTTATTGCACAGGCGCTGTAGCCGGACTGGTCGCAATTACGCCTGCGTGCGGATTCGTAACTCCTGGAGCCGCTATTATCATTGGGATCTTAGCAGCCATAGTCCCTTATTTGGCGATAGCATATCTGAAGCCTTCGTTAGGCTACGACGATGCCCTGGATACTTTTGGTGTGCATGGAGTGGGAGGAACATTAGGAGCTATCTTAACTGGATTGCTAGCGAACAAAGCGATCAACCCCAATCTGAAAGATGACCTCCTCCATTCTCTCTTTTTCTCCCAACTTATTGCGGTCGTTATCACCATGGTTCTAGCATTGGTTTCCACCGCGGTAATCGCATTTGCCCTTCGAGTGATCATCGGACTACGCGTTAGTCCAGAGATGGAGTCTAACGGGCTGGATCTTTCGGAACATGGCGAAGAAGCCTATATAGAATAGGCGAATGGTATCGCTCCAGTTCACAGTGTTGGACATTCTGTTATGGTCAATTGAGGGCTGAAGCTAAGATCAGATTCACTGATCCTCTAATATCAGAATAGAGATCTGCCCTGCCAAATGGAGAGTAGCTGGAAACCTTGACCGACTAACTGTTGGGGTCCAAAGCCATCCCTGTAATGATTTGTTCTACCTCTTCGATCGTGGTCTTTTTGGGGTCAATATAATCCGCAACTTTTTTGCCTCGCCGCAAAACAATGATCCGATCGACGACTTGAAAGACGTGATAGATGTTGTGGGCGATAAATATGCAAGAGTGGCCCGAGTCCCTGGCGCTCCGCACAAACCTCAAAACACCTTTTGTCTCCTCAACGCCAAGGTTGTTAGTTGGTTCGTCCAGTATGATAAGATCGCTCTCGAAATGCATTGCCCGCGCGATTGCTACCGACTGCCTTTCACCACCTGAAAGTGCACTGATCGGAGTAGTTGAAGGAATATTCTTTGTGATCCCTACTCTGCGGAGAAGTTCCCCTGCCGCTTTGTTCATCGATTTCTGATCCAACCGATTGAACAATCGGGGAGACTTGACGGGTTCACGCCCAAGAAACAGGTTGCGCGCTATCGATAACTGAGTTACCAGCGCAGAGTCCTGATAGATGGTCTCAATTCCATGAGCTATTGCATCGGTCGTCGTTCGCATTTCAACCTTCTGACCACGCAGAAATATCTCACCACTATCAGCTCTCAATGCGCCCGATAGGATCTTAATCAAGGTTGATTTACCCGCGCCGTTGTCGCCCAATAAACCCACAATTTCGCTTCGCTGCACCGAAAGCGTCACATCGTTGAGCGCCTGAACGCGCCCGAAATACTTGCTGATGCGCTCCATGCGAACGAGTTCTTCCGCCATAAATCAAGTACCGGAGCGGTGCCGGCGCTCAAGCCCGGAATGAAGCGCCATCATTCCTAATATAATTGCCCCGATAAATATGTTGTAAGCAAGACCGGGTACTCCAATTAACACAATCCCGTTCCGCATTGTGCGTAAAATAAGCACGCCAAGAACAGTTCCAATGATAGTGCCGCGACCACCCGTAAGAGCTGTTCCACCAATTACCACCATAGCAATCACTTCCAATTCATAACTTGTCCCGCTATTTGGATTGGCTGCCGATACGCGGATTGAACTCGTTATACCTGCGTAAGCCGATATAACTGCCGTCAAAATAAACAGGGTCATTTTAGTGGGCGCGACACGAACACCTCGAGCCCTCGCTGCCTCTGGATTACCACCAGACGCCTGAATCCAATTGCCAGCTTTGGTTTCAGTGAGTACGTACCCAGATATAACTGCAAATAAGATAAACCAAAGCAAGGACGCGTAGATGCGCAGATCACCAAGAGAAATTTCACCGACAATAATCTTGGTAAGTGCCGATTTGGTCGTCCATGTTCTTTGCGGGAAGCCGTCTGTAATATAAAGCGCGGTACCTCGAACGACTAACAGCATTCCAAGGGTGACCAGAAAAGAAGGTATTCTCAGGCGGGTCACAAACCAACCATTTGCAAATCCAATGATAGCCGCGACAACTAGTGCAATCAGGAATCCAGCTTCCAGGGAGGTTGTGTGCGTATTATAAAGTGTCCACATCACCACGGGAGCGAAGCCGAATACCGATCCCACAGAAAGGTCGAATTCCCCTGAAGTCATCAGCAGTGTCATCCCCAGAGTGATCATTCCTAACTCCGGGGTAAAGGCCAGCAAATTGCCTATATTTCCTGGGGACAGAAATGCCGGTGTTCGCACCGTGAACACGATCACTTCTAAAATCAGCAAAACAAACGGGCCAAACTCAGGAGCGGCAACGAAAGCTCGAAAAACCCCTCTCGATCCTGGGCTCGAAGAAGCGGGTAGAGGTTTTGTAGCTGGAGAAACCTGAGAGCTCATTTTTGCGGACTAGCAGTAAGCACAAGAGTTGCCTGTCTATTTACCCATGGTACAGGGTGGCATCTCCAAAGCAACCTGCTTGAGGGTGGGCCCCGGAGGTCTGCCCCTAACTCTAAGCACGGCTTCAACACTTAGCCGCACTTACTTTTTGGCAGAGCTCTGCATAATTTTCAGGTAAGTCGGAGCTTTGTCCTTTTCGTAAAGTGTTCCTACGCTTATATCAAACCCAGGTGGAATTCCGCTTGCAGCCATCGCCGCCATTGAGAGCGCCATATAGCTCGTTGCCTGTGGATCCTGCCACATACCAGCATTTACGTAGCCATCAATGATTTCCTGAGCTGTATCGATTGAATTACCCCACCCTACTACCGGAAACTCGCCGGCCTTGACTCCCACCTGATCAAATACTCGCTTAATACTGCCCGTAACAAGATCGCCTAACCCGATGATCGCTTTGATTTTGCTCCGGTTCGCCGTCAGGTAATCCGACATCCTTGAGATCACCTCAGCTTGGTCAAGCGTCGCCTGCGTGATTTCGTATGTTACCCCTAGCGGTTTCAGCACCGAATCGATCCCTTGGGTTTCTAACACTCCATAGGTGGCCCCTGGAACTTCCACCGGCATCCAGACGAAGTCACCTTTCTTTATAAAGCCATGATCTACCAAGTACTGTGCCCAGCGATGACCAATTGCGACATTGTCTCCACCAACATAAGCATCCCGCCCGCTGGTTTTATCCTCAGTGTTCATGATGATCACCGGAATACCGGCTGCATGAGCCTCCGATATGACCTGCGTAAGACTGCCTGGATCAGGGGTACTGGTGACTATTCCTTTCGCCTTAGCTGTGATGGCTGCGCGAACAGCCTCTTGCTGTGACGGAACATCGCCACTGTGAAATGAAGTACGAACTTCGTTCCCAGTATCCTTCTGCCATTGCTCAGCGCCTTGAAGAAAATAGGTCCACACCGGATCAGTCGGGGAGCCGTGTGAAATCCAGAAGAACACTGATTTTGCGTTCTGGGCCGAACCAATTGATGTCAACAAGCTTGTCGCGACTGCGACAAGCATTGAAAAGATAAGAAATGATTTTTTTAGCATTGGGGGGAAAGCGTGTTTTCGATTTGGGGCTGGACCGGAGATCTGTCCGGAAAAGCCGAGCGCTTTATAGTACAAGAACGCTGAATAGCCAATCATTTAATGCATGAGAGAACAAAAGGTTGACCTGCATCGTGAATTCCGGCGCCGCAAAGCAACCGTGAAGCCACGCAAACGGTCATGCTTTCACGAGGAATCGATTTGGCTCTGCAGATTTCGGGTGAATAGAACGATTGACGGTTAGAACAAACGTCACGCCGCGCCATAGGCCAGCTTCTGCAAAAACGATTCGGCATCAACTCAGAGTCGACATGAAATGCTTATGCAAAACATTTCATCTGACCCTTATGGTATCAC
>JAFAXJ010000338.1 GCA_019241095.1 Verrucomicrobiota bacterium
ACCGTCCCGGATCATCGCGCGAAGTAGCTGATCCAGGATCCATGTTTTCTGCTCATAAACTCTCGGTGCCTTACGATGTCGGCGGGGCCCTTGTTAGAAAAACGGCGCCGGTTTTTCTCCTTCTGGCCATGGTGTTCGGGACCTTGAGTCAGACAGCGATCATTGGGCGGGCGCAAACGAACCTGCTTAAGAACGGTACGCTCGCGCCGAGTCCGACGGTTACACCGGGCAGCGCCCAGGCTGCGCCGCTTGTAACCGGAAATAACAGCACGTTTATCCCAAACTGGACGGTCTTCAATTGGGGCCAAACCGACTCAACAGGGGCTCTCCGCTCCAACAATTATGCTGTTAACGGCAATCCCGCGAGCAACGCCAGCTGGATTCCCCAGCCTAGTGCCACAATGCCCTCAACCTTTTCCGTTCAGCTCGATAGTCAGTCGGCAGTGGCCCCCCTGGCCCCTCTCGCCTCGGCGCCCTCCGGCAACGGCAATTTGATCGCTTACAACAACACGATCGTGCTAGTAGCCAACGCGCGATATGATCTTTCCTTTTACCTGAACTCGGAGACCTCGACGAATTCTAATGCACCTCCTCAGGGCCGCGCCGGCGACTCCGCATTCGGCACGCTCAGGCTGAATGCGACTGGCGCTAGCTTGCCTGGTCTCACAATCGCGAACGTCACAATGGCGAATGCCGGAGCGGCCACCGGCTCGAACGTCGCCACCGGTTTTGGTTATTCCGTAAGCGGTACTACTGTGAGTTTGACAGCGCCCACCACCCTCTCGGGTGCGGACAGTACCACTCAGCCATGGGTTAAAGTGGATATCGTTTTTACTACTACCAGTACTCTTACTCTGCCGGCGGGCTCGATTGCGTACGAGGATTCGGGCGACAGCACATCGTCCAATAACAGTTCTGTTGCCGATTTTGCACTGGTGCAAGTCGTCCCGGAAATCCCCGATTGGAGAGTCATCGCCGGGTTTTGCATCTTCTGCGTCGGATTCGGGTCGACGGGCAAACTCCGGCGGGCTAACCGGCTCATCCTGAAATCCGGCGGCTGAGTCTGACGCTGCTTTTAAGAGAGGAGAATGCTAAACCTAATCCCGAAATTCCGCAGCGACTCCAAGAATCGGTGGCCTTTTCGATATGGCATAAATGCCAATCACGGCTAAGCCGATAGCGAGCTTCCATCCTATTCGGAATCTTCCCAGCATTACCTGTTCGCGTTTCGCGATAGAATCGGCTCTTTCGGGAAAAGGCTTCCGTTTGATGCGTTCACGGTTACCCTGATTTCCGAACTAGAACTAGCGAGGCGGCGCCTCAGACCGGTGAGGCGTATCCGGCAGTTTGATCGCGCTAGGTGTAGAACAACGGGGTTCAGCCGCCTCGCTTATGGCGGGACCGAGGATTTGATGAGGGGCGAATTCTTTGGCGCGATCAGCATACTGCGTTTGCTTTTTCACTGGGGCGTGCCTGTGAAGAGAATTCTTTTTAAAATCTGATAGCTCAAAAGGCCAGGTCCCGCCTTCAGAATCCTTGAAAAGCAAAACCGCCTTATGGTTAATATGCGTTTACAGGAAAAAGTTGACTCATCTGCAACCAGTTTTGCTTTTCAAGGAGTCTAGAAACGTGTTAAAAAAGAAAGTTTTGTCATTTTCTCCTCTGATCGTCTTTTCGATACTCACACTTCTTGCCAGTTGCGCGAAGGACACCTCAAGTAACAATCCAAATGGTCGCTCCTCAACATCCGCAAGGTCCATTTTCAACCATCCGTACTATCATCCTTAGAAACATTTTGGGCTTAGCCTGGGAGCCTGTCGGATTTACAAAGGAGCTAATTGGTACCTCGAGCTCCAACCCGCAGGTCTCTGGTCCCTTCCGAAGAGAACTGCTCGAAGCCTAAGATCTTCTTGATGATGCCAAAGATCGGTTCGACGCTGGCTTGGCGCCGCAGATAGCGGGCGCGACCTTCGGGACTGCTGAGTTTTTGTTCCATCGCCACCAACACCGCGGCCCTATAGTGGCGAGGCTTTTCACGGCTTTTCACTGTTTTCAAATTCTTCTTCCCAAAAAGCAGCGGAATTGTCCGGCGTAGCAGGAGGATTCCGCTGCTAGGGGTTGATCCGCACGAAACTAGGAAGTTTCGTCTGCAACGCTGTGCGGGCGACAGCTTCGTCCTGGGTGCCGGCCAGGATGACTTCAATGGACTGCTGTCCAAGGTTACGCTGGCCAAACCAGACCCGTTGCAACCGGCTGAACCCGGACCAATCCTGGCTGGCGCCCACGTTATTAATGTCCCGATTTCCTTCTTCCCACACCGTATAGTAAACAAATAGCGGCAGTCCTTCGCGTTCGAATCGATAGCTTCGGAATTGTACTCGCGAATCTCCCAGGATTATTTCTGTCGGCTCCAGTTCAGCCTGAAGGATAGCACCTGAGCCTTGCAGACAATTCTCAGGCCGATGAATGCGCGCAGATTGAGTAGACGTTCTTCCGGAATTCCAAGTTATGAAATAGGTCATCCAGGAGAGCCCGGCAGCATCCTTCCAAGACGCGCATTTGACGGTGTCGCACAAAAGAATTCGCCGGGCTCCGTCGGAAACGGGAAGCTCAGTCAGGTTCATCGCCCATGCGGGCCAATGGACCGTCAGGTATCGTGGATTTGGGATTTCGTGGGACCTGTACCAGAGTTCCGTAACCAAAAGAAACAACGTGATCCACACGACCAATCCGAAGGTGATGCCTGTCGGGAGCACAGGCCATGCCACCACGCCTTTGCCATCTTTCGGCTCCTGTTGTTCAGTGCCCAAGCATGCCTTGGAGAGCTTGGCTCGCTCCATTAAAAATTTCATATGCGCGTGAGGTTCGGTTGATAGCAAAAGATGATTTAGCGTGCAATCTTAAGCTTGCCACCCAGTGCTAAGATTTCCCAGCATCGCGCCCCAATGATTCTTTGGGCACGCACCGGCCGAATCACCGCGCTTCTGGCCGCAATCTTAACGCTCGGATGCGTTATACTGATACTGATTCTGCCTTCGGACACCCTCCTCTGTGCCTCTAATACCGACATGGTTAATGGGTTCATTT
>JAFAXJ010000159.1 GCA_019241095.1 Verrucomicrobiota bacterium
GTATTTGTGAACAGGTTCAAGTTGGTGGTGCCGGTCGCAGTCGGTTGGGAAGTCGGATCCTGGATGTACGAGATCTGGTCGTACAGCCTAACCAAAACCAAGCCGACCGAGAATTGAAACTGGATCAGCGAGTCGGGCGCTATACTAGGGTAGACCTGGCTTTTCCCCTTGCTGTAAAAGTCCTCGGTCAATCTACCGCCCAGATTGATTTGAAGCTGATTAAACTGGCTTAGCTCCCAAATAGCCGTGAGATCGAGGGCCTGAAAGAAGCTGGTTCTCGAAATCGCACCGGTGTTCACCAGATTGGCGTTATCAGTAAAAAGAATTCCGGTAGAAGCGGTAACCTGTCCATCAACCGGACCGAGTCGAAAAAAGTACTCTTCTGGCCGCCTGAAGGTCTGCAAGGGGAATGGGGAGGTAGTGCGCACTCGTTCTTGAGCGGGCGCTGATATTGGGAATTGGCAGGCTGCCATAGACAGCCAGAATACGGCTAACCGGCGCTTGGACGCCAAGTTAGCGAATATACAAATTGGTCTCAGCATCTTATAAAAAGGAATGCACTCAGATCCCTGTTTTCTGAAACGCGGTAAAAATCGGATTGTCACCGATTTCAGGGCGCGAATAAAGCTTTTTGAGGGGGAATTGCGCAACTGCAAATTAATGTACCCATTTGCGGTCAGAACATCGGCTTTTAGCTGAATGATATTCCGCCGGGTGGTTAGACCCGATGCAGCTTCGGGAGATCCATTGATGGATTTATGAAGTCTTATTTCCTTTAGCAAAAGTCTAGTTATTCCAAATAAATACAGCAATATTTCTTCACCGGCTAAGTGGTATCTGATATTGCTCCACTTCGCCTTGAATTTCAGATGCGTTTTGGAGCTCCCCTGCGACCCAACAGGAGTTGACCGGGAAACGGATGAGTCTCCTGACTATGGAACGAGTGCGAGCTTGGTATCGAGCCAACGAACGGGTCCTTTTTAGAGGCTAAAAGGCCATGGGCGGCAGCCTGCCTTTTTGCGGAAAGGTTAGAAGCTGCATCGCGGGCGTATTTACCAGCCCTCAGAATGCCAATGATCCTCAAGCTTGCCGATTACGCTTAGAACTGCAGCGAAATACCTGAAACAGCTGCTGTCCCGAATCACCCGATTCCCCGTATGCGAAGGCGAATGCCTGGAATCAGCTCTCCCGATCTCCAACTTTGAAGGGCGAACCTTCTTCAAAGGAATTTGCAAAACTTCCTTAACCAACAAGCGGGGTGGTCGATTTCTCTTCTTAGCTGTCCCACTAGTAAATATGGGACTCGAAACCTTAAAACATGAACATCGCTTGGTACTGCTTAAGATCCCAGCCAAAGCACGAACATATAGCTGCTCGTCATCTGCAAATGTTGCAGAAGACCAGCGTCTTCTGTCCGCGGATCAGGTTCAAAAGGTTAACTCGGCAAGGGATTGTCCGGGTGACTGAGGCGATGTTTCCATCTTACCTGTTTGCGCGATTTGATCTTTCGTCTGCGCATCGGCAAGTCAGGTATTCCCCGGGTGTTTCTGCAATCGTCCACTTTGCGGGTCGTTACCCTACAGTGGGGGAGGAAATAGTTGCTCAATTGCGCAATCACACGGGGGAAACCGAAATCAGGGAACTGGATGACGAGCTTTCAGCTGGTGATCCGGTAAAGATTGCGGATGGCGTTTTCGCAGGGCTGGAGACAGTGGTTACGCGGGTCTTGCCGGCGAAGGAGAGGGTGAAAGTATTGATGGATTTTCTTGGTAGGCAAATGGAAACCGAAATTGAGAGCTGCAGCGTGCTGAGGCGGTTCGCGCGCTCCATTCGGATCTAATCTCGATCGTTTCGCTCGCCATGTTCTTTCAATCCAAAACAGCGCAGAAAGTGTCTTTCGACAAAATGATTACCGAGACAGAATTGTCTAAGGAACAACAGCAGCCAGGTGCTTTTATGAATGGTGCGGCTATCTCAGGGGGGCGCACGGTTCATATTGATCGAGCTCTGCTAAACCGGAACGAAGCTGGTGTCGGGGAAGCGGAGGTTGAAAGCGCTTCTTCCGAGGTTCGAGTACCTCTCTGGAAGAGGATCTTTGATATTGCCTGCATTCTTGTGACCGTGCCTTTTTGGCTCCCTATCATGGTAGCGATCGGGTTATGGGTTCGGATCGTTTCGCCAGGTCCGATATTCTTTCGACAGGAGCGTGTGGGCTATCGGCGGAAGCCATTCCGGATACTGAAATTTCGGACAATGAGAGTGAACTCGGAAACGGTCACTCACGAACTGCATCTGGAGCGTCTGATGCAGTCTGACGTACCAATGACAAAGCTGGATGCAGCAGGTGACCCTCGAATCATCAAGGGAGCTGGAATCCTGCGCGCCACAGGTTTAGACGAATTACCGCAGCTTCTTAACGTGTTGGTGGGAGAGATGAGCCTGGTTGGACCGCGACCATGCACTCCATACGAATTTGAGCGTTATCAAACCTGGCAGAAGGCGCGCGTTGATGCGCCGCCGGGATTGACTGGCTATTGGCAGGTCAATGGAAAGAACAAGACCACTTTTACCGAAATGATCAAACTGGATATCTATTATACCAAGCACATGTCTCTCTGGTTGGATATCCTGATCATGCTCAAAACTTTTCCTACCGTCCTCCTGCATGTTTGGGAAACCCGTATTAACAAACGTGTTCGGAAGGCGTCACACAAAACTGTCATGGGACAGTATAACAATTAGCCGGCGTGTCGGGACGCTTCAGTAGTCGTTTAATATGAAACAGCCAATCGTTGTGGGAGTAGTCGGATGCGGATATTGGGGACCAAACCTTGTTCGCAACTTCAGATCGCTGCCTACTTGTAACCTTAAAGCGATGTGCGATGTCAGTGAAGCACGTCTAAAGCACCTGAAGACTTTATATCCTGAAGTCGAGGGGATAACTGATTTCGGGCATATGCTCAATGGCTTGGGACTTGATGCTGTGGCGATTGCTACGCCCGTGAAGCACCATTATCAATTAGCAAAAGCCAGTTTGCTGGCGGGCAAGCATGTTTTGATCGAGAAGCCGATGGCGGCCAGCTCTGCGGAATGCGAAGAGTTGATTGACTTGGCTGAGAGCAAAGGTCTTGTGCTGATGGTTGGCCACACCTTTCTTTACTCAACCGTGGTGCAGAAGATTGCTGATATTGTCCAGGCAGGTGATATAGGTGAGATTCGTTACATCAACTCCCGGCGTTTGAATCTAGGTCTGTTCCAGAAAGATATCAACGTGGCCTGGGATCTCGCACCTCACGACATTTCAATCATCTTACATGTGCTCGGAGAATTTCCATTGGTTGTGAACTGCCAGGGCAACGCTCATGTGACTCCAGGAATTGAAGATATTACAAACATCTCTCTGACCTTTCGCCACAAGCGCTTCGCAACCATCCAGAGCAGCTGGCTTGAACCGCGGAAGATCCGTGACATGACGATTGTAGGTACACGCCGGATGATTGTATATGATGACCTGCAGACAAACGAGAAATTGCGAATTTATGACGTGCGTGTTGAGCGACCTCCGCACTACGACACTTTCGCTGACTTCCATTACTCCTACCATTATGGCGACAGCTACATACCTCATATTAAACAGGAAGAGCCCTTGAAATCCGAGTGTCAGCATTTTCTGGATTGTATTGAGAAGGGCACAAAGCCTTTGAGTAGCGGCTATGAAGGGCTTGAGTTAGTCAGGATTTTGGAAGCTGCATCGGCCTCCCTTAAGGAGCAAGGAGCTCCGATCACGTTTTCGCGAACAAAGGAAATCGTGCCGACCCTTCGGCGCCAGCCGCATACGGAGCGTGCGCCGCAAGAGCTGGTATCGGCATAACTTCAGAGATGCCAAATGTCTGGGAGCGCCCGAATGAAGTACGGGCGCCAAGTCGGCGTTTAGCTTTCGTCTGCGAGGATGCAGACGGCCTCGACCTGGAGAGTAAGGCTTTGCCGCGCTAGCCTTGTTTGAACTTAAGGGAGTCTTTCATACCGGAATTACCGGACGTATGCCGTCCAACTCGCGCGTTTTGCGC
>JAFAXJ010000438.1 GCA_019241095.1 Verrucomicrobiota bacterium
CGGCTGGCCCCATGGTATAATTGTAGAACGCGTATCGATACGCCAGCGTCGAAAGCACTTCGCTGGCATAGGCCGGGCCGCCTTGAGTCAAGACATACACGAAGTCGAACGCGAGAAACGACCAGATGATCGTCATGATCATCATCAACGTAATCGTTGGCCAGATCGCAGGAATCAGCACAAAGCGCAACAATTGGAAAAAGTTGGCTCCGTCGATAACCGCGGCCTCGATCTGGGCGGCGTCCACCTGGCGAAAGGCCGCAAAGAAAATCACTGCGAGAAATCCCCACCAATGCCAGAGATCAACCGATGCCACGGCGTAGAGAGCAGTGTTCGGCTCAGTGAGCGGATCGGCGAGATTGAATCCATGAATTTTCGCCCAGCCGATCATGCCCGATTCTGGATTAAAGATCATTCCTTGCCATACCCGCGCCACGACGACCGTGGCGATAATCACCGGAAGGAAATAGACAACCTGGAAAAACGTGCGCCCGCGTTTGGCCACCAACAATAGAGATGCGGCGCCCAGGCCCATTGCAATCGGTATGGTTAAAAAGATAACCGTCCATTTGATGTTGTTGAAAAGAGCGGAAAAGAAAACAGGGTCGGCAAAAATCGCACGAAAATCGGCCAAACCGACAAAGCTCGGCGTAGACGCGCCGTCCCATTCAAATAAGGCCATGGCTATGGTGAGAAGCCCCGGGATCAAAATTACTACCACATTGATCGCGAGCGCCGGTAACAGAAAAAATATTGGTGAGTCACGCAATTGCGTAATCCACCTTGAGGAACGGCCACGACGGCGAGGGACAGGCACGGCAAGCAATCTATTATAATTAAAAACCAATCCGCAGTCCCGAAGTTCTTCGGGGTAAAATCTGCAGGTTATGTAAGACCCAGACAGAATCTCATCCAGAGGATGATTTTCTTCGCTGGTGCAATTTATGTTAAGGCCAGATAAATTCTAAGGAATCTGCGGATTTTGTACCCGGTCATCACTCGCCGTTACGTGAATGTGCCAACATTAGGGGTCAGGCGTGATTTCCGTCTCCGCGCGGCGCCGGAGGCGGTACCTTGCCATCGGCCAATTCTTTCGCGAAAATTTCCTGCATCTTCTTTAAATAATCGGCAGTCGAAATCTGCCCGAGCCACACCTGCTCGATGCCGTGGATTAGATAATCCTCAGTCGCCGGTGGCCAGAAAGTCCAGGTAGTGTAGCCGTAATTTCCTTGAGCGACCGCTTTAGAAAATGCAGTGAAGGCCTTCGCGAAAATCGGGGATACGTTCTTGGTGAGTTTGGCTTCATCAATCGACGTTAACGGCAAGTTCCAATCGCCCGGCCAATCTTTGCTGATTCTGTCATAGAAGTCGTCGGAGTAGAGATAATCGAGAAAAGCTGCCGCAGCGTCGGGATTGTGTGAGTTTTTATTGATCGACATCGTACTGCCGGTGCCAATGGCATAAAGTGGATAAGGAACGCCCTCCCTTAGGCTTGGGAATGGAGCAACACCCAATTCTTGGCCGGTCTGCTTAAATGCAGTCACCATATTGTCGAATGAGAATGTGCCATTCGGAGCCATCCCGGCTTCTCCCTTGGCCAGCAGGAGCGCTTGTTGATCACCTGTCAGGGCGAAATAGTTTTTGCCAAACCACCCCTTCTGATACCAGTCCTTAAGCACATCGATTGCTTGAGCAAAGACCGGATCTGTCCATGGAATCTCTCCTTTCAAGGCTTTATAGATGTTATCTGGTCCCGCGTAATGATTGAGAATGACTGAGACATGCCATTCATTGGCGGCCCGCCAGTCGGCGTTCCCCACTGAGAACGGGGTGATGCCTTTAGCAATTAGGGCTTGGGCGAGGGTGTTCAGTTCCTCCATGTTTTTAGGCGGAGCCCAGCCATTCTTGTCAAACAGCGTCTTGTTGTAATAGAGGACCATGGTTTCAAATGTGCGAGGCAGGGCATAGTTGTGCCCATGGTACTCTCCGGTCCTTAACACGGGAGTGAGGATGCGTTTATCGAGATTGTATTTTTTTATATAGGGATCTAGAGATAGCAGATGGCCAGATTGCACCAGCGCCAAGGTGGTACTTGGTCCAGGGGTCATCACGATATCAGGACCCTTCCCGGAGACAACGGCCATGCGGATTTTTTTGTCACCGGCGTTACCACCGAGGACGTCAAGGCTAAGCGGCGTGGTCGGATGCGCCGCATTGAACGGCTGAACTAAATCCTTTTGCATGATTCGTTGCTGGTCCGGGTTTCCGCCACGTTGATACCAAAGCGTAATTGGTCCGTCAGCCCGCGCAGTCACCGGAATGCTGATTGCTACAGCACTGAAGGCAGCAACTCGCATCGCGAGATCCAGATCCTTCAATAAAAACCTCTCAGCTTTGGTCTTTCGTTTATTGGTTTTCATGATTTTATCTTTTTTTTGGATGAAACGAGACTTCTGCTCGTCTTTTATCACTACTGATTCAGTCTAACCCCTGCCGGTCTAAGCGGATGATCTGCTGCTCAGGCGGATTGGCGTCTCACTACTTCAAACGGCATCTGATGCTGTCGCCCAGATGTCTCAGGCGGTAAGTCATTGAGTCTTTCAATGACCATGTCCGCAGCGACTCGGCCCAATTGGCATTGAAACATGTTGATCGTCGAAAGAGGTGGGGTAACAAAGCGGGCGGCGAAAATATCATCGAAACCCATTAGCGCGATGTGGTCCGGAATGGTTAGGTGAACTTCCCTGATGGCAGTCATCGCTCCGAGCGCCATCAGGTCGTTAGCGGCGAAAATAGCTGTTGGACGCACACCGGCACTGAGGATCTCTTTCGTTGCACGATAGCCGCCCTCTTCATTGAAATCGCCATGCCTTGCCAGCAGCGGTTTGAGGCCTGATTCGCCCAGCGCCTGCAAATAGCCGCTGACTCGATTGGACTCAGGACCGCCGGTACCTGCGATCATTGCAATACGACAATGCCCCTGTTCAATCAGGTATTGCGTGGCTGCTCGGGCGCCGCCGATATTATCCACAAAAAGGTTATCCAGGGGCCAAGCTCCGATCTTCTTGGGATTCGCCTCAATTCGAACAATAGCGATCTTTCGCTCGAGCAGTGGATACAGGTCGCGCGCTGTGAGGTGGAAAAAAACGCCGATCACACCGTCGACTCTTCCCTCGAGCAGACGACCCAAGCACTTCTCTTCCTTGGCCAGAAGCCCATCGGTGTTGTACGTAAGCATATCGTAACCGTACGTTTCCGCACTGTTTTGTGCGCCCCGCTCGAGGGAAGGGTAAAAAGGGTTGGTAATATCGGGGACGATACAAGCAATCGTTTTGGTGCGTCGTGTCCTTAGACTCTGAGCGACCCAGTTAGGTACATAACCAAGTTTTTTCGCAGCCCAAAACACCTTGCGCTGAGTGCCTGAGGGAACTGAAGAATTGCCAACCCCATTAAGCA
>JAFAXJ010000564.1 GCA_019241095.1 Verrucomicrobiota bacterium
TTAGCCGTGAGAGGTATCGATAAGCTTCGCGAACTCATCAAAAAAATAGGTAGCATCGTGCGGTCCCGGTGCAGCTTCAGGGTGGTATTGAACGCTGAACACCGGATTTGAGTGATCTCGCAATCCTTCTACAGTACCGTCGTTGAGATTAATGTGACTCACTTCGATATTCGATGGCAGCTTGTCGCCGTCGACCGCAAACCCATGATTTTGTGAGGTGATCGCGACTTTGCCGCTTCTCAGATCCTGAACAGGCTGATTTCCGCCTCGATGGCCAAATTTCAGTTTGAACGTAGAACCGCCATAAGCGAGCCCAAGCAATTGGTGTCCTAAACAGATCCCGAAGATCGGGCAGCGGCCGATCAATTTCTTCAGCTCAGCAGCTATATGCGGCAAAGCATTTGGATCTCCCGGGCCATTCGACAGAAAAACTCCGTCCGGTTCCATTTCAAGCACCTCAGAGGCGGCGGTGGTAGCAGGCACTACTTTTACCCGGAACCCGTGTTGTCGAAGACGACGCAAGATATTGAATTTAATTCCGTAATCGTAAGCCACTATTCTGTGGCTGACCGGCGGTAGTCGTTCAAACGCCTGGCCATTCTCCAAAATCTCGTTCTGATCAGCTTTTTCGCCTTTAACAATCGTCCAGGCCCGGCTGAGCTTATCGTCAGGATCCCAATCGTAAGGAATCGGAGTTGTGACTTCACGAACGTAATCCGATCCAATCATTTCAGGAGATTGTGCAGCCAATTCGATAGCCTTTGCTGGATCACTCATTTCGTGAGTCAAACAAGCGCGCATCGCACCTCGCACGCGCAGATGTTTCGTGAGGGACCTCGTATCAACATCCTGGATGGCACAGATATTCCACCTTTTTAGGTACTCATCCAAACTCTCTCCGGAACGCCAATTACTAGCGATAGGAGATAATTCGCCAACAACAAATCCGCGCACATGCGGTTGGCTACTCTCGGTATCGAGCGGGTTCACGCCGTAATTGCCGATCAGAGGATAGGTCATCACAACGATTTGCCCTCGGTAAGAGGGATCTGTGAGAACTTCCTGATATCCAGTCATGGAAGTGTTAAAACAAATTTCACCCACCACGGTCCCGGTCGCGCCGAAAGCCTCGCCATGAAAAATTCGACCGTCCTCAAGAGCGATCACAGCTTCATTCATCGAGTGGCAAGGTATCGAAATCGGCTATTACTGCCAACCCTGAGTTCAATTGTACTTTACGGTTGCAATTTCGGCCTGCGCCATCGACGAAGGTCGTTTGTCAAAACCGGACGCCTGCAAGACACCGAGGGAAGGAATTTTGTTCCGAAACCTGATTTGACGGGCTAGCATGAAGGACACGCGCTTGCTTGTGGAACAGGACAACAGCTTGCCGAGGGGCGGTGCTAGCCGATCTCGCACCACTCGGTGGTGTTGTTCTCGACTCAGAATGGGTCTGAAGGGCGGTCACGGGGATGAGCATGGAACCCCAACGCACCTGCCCGAGTTGCGGTAACGAGTTGTCCGGAGCAATGGAATTCTGCCCCGTCTGCATGCTGCCCAAGGCTCTTGGTGGTGGGGTTCAGTCCGGTGAGCCTTTTGCTCCCGAGGATAGCGTCGAGCCGACAACGCCGGAACAGACGGCACAGCGATTTGAACACTATGAACTGGTGATGGGCGAAGACGGGAGACCGGTCGAGTTGGGTCGCGGTGCGATGGGCGTCACTTACAAAGCGGTCGACGTTAATTTGCGCTGTCCCGTCACGCTGAAACTCATCAGTGAGCGCTACGTGGGTGATCAATCGGCCCAGCTTCGTTTTCTCCGCGAAGCCCGGGCGGCGGCGACCGTTCGCCATCAGAATGTTGCCTCGGTCTTCCACCTGGGCAGAACCGGTCAGAATTACTTCTACGCAATGGAATTCGTGGAGGGAGAAACCCTCGAAAAACTCATCAGACGCTTCGGTCGGCTGGAGGCAAAGTTGGCGCTGGAACTCGCGACGCAGGTAGCTGCCGGACTGGCCGCAATTCACGAACAGAACCTAATCCACCGGGACATCAAGCCATCAAACATCATGGTTAGGCTGAAGGAGGGAGGCGCGGTAACGGCCAAAATCGTCGACCTTGGTTTGGCGAAGAGCGTAGACGCATCGGCTTCTGAAGCGGGGATTTCGTCGCCTGGGGCATTTGCCGGGACACCCGAGTTCGCGAGTCCGGAACAGTTCGCGGGAGTTGGCGTGGACATCCGCTCGGATCTGTACTCGCTGGGTGTCACGCTTTGGGAAATGCTGACTGGAAAGATCCCATTCCGAGGTCCCTCCGCTGAAGTGATGTATCAGCATCAGCACGCGTCCTTACCACTTGAGCGGCTCAAAGATGTTCCACGGTCGGTCGTCGCTCTCCTTAAGAAACTCCTTGAGAAGGATCTGGT
>JAFAXJ010000440.1 GCA_019241095.1 Verrucomicrobiota bacterium
AATCGAAAAAGGACCGGTCTTTGGGGAGATGTTCAAAGGAGGTTTTGAGAAATCTCAAAAGCTTCCCGAGCTCTATGAAGCCGTTGCCAAGATGGGCGGGGCGGAATTTCTGAACGCCGGATCTGTGATTTCAACCGACGGTGTCGACGGTTTACATCTAACGGCCGAATCTGAGAGAAAGCTCGGCGTTGCCGTTGCAGCAAAGGTGAAAGAGATGTTGAAGTAGCGCGTCCCCAGATCGACCAAAGCCGCAGCCTCGGGAGCCGCAAGAATCAAACGCGCAGGCTCTTTTCATCAGCAAGCCATTGCTCAAGGATAGCGAACTCCTGATCACGGCCGCCGAACGGAACGCTTCCCGGTCCTTCGTCAGTGATCAAATACGGCTCGAGGAAAGACATGATTGTTCCAGCATACTGACGGCGCAACCCCGATACGCTGCACAAGCGTGATACCTTTGCATTACCTTCCGCAGAAATCTGGATTGAGATGCTCGCGCCGGGCCGCATCGTCTGAAAGCGCCGCCTTTAAGATTTTTTGGTCGGTCCTGACGCTGATGCCGAATAGGGCGATCAGATCAATCCAAATCGGATAGGTGCGGTTCCGAGTAATGCTATTATCGTGAAGAGAGCGCCTCAATTGGAGTTGCTGAAGTGCGCCTCGGTCTGTATTACCCATGCGGGATTAAACACAGTTGCTGGAGGCTCTTGCACAAGGCGTTTCGCAAGTAGCCATCCCGGTCACCTTCGACCAACCTGGCGTTGCTGCGAGAATCGCAGAGAGTGGAACCGGTGTAGTTATGTCGTTAGACAAGCTTACTAGCGATCACCTTACAACATCACTCAACGAGGTATCTCGACTGAGCAGCCGAGCGGGGTTTAACCCCGAACTGCCGCTCTGGCACAAGCCAGAGCGGCAGTTTCGGCCCGAAAGACAAATCCGAAATTCGGAATTTCGTTAATTTGTTCTCCTCGTTCAGACAGAAAGACGGCGGTGCAAAAGTTCGCCAGTTGGCCAAATTAAGGGCCGATTGTGAGACATAAATCTAACCGGAGCCTGATTCATCGGAATTGTATCTAACTAATGCTTTGGGGGCGCATCAGGATGATCTGTGCACCCGTTGGTGCAGTGCAGAACATTGGAGAGTATTGGACTGCGGGACGCCCATTTTATAGCCCGCAGACGTTCAAGTGCCCGTATTGTTGATCCACGTGCAGTTGGATACAGATGTTACAACGGACACCGCTCGCAACTCTACGAATTTGAGCGCAGGCCGCTATCGACGCTGGACCGACATCCCCAGAAAGCCGTCAAACTTTACCGACAGAGGTTGGAAGATGATCGGAGATCCATGTCCGCAGCAAACGGCTCGAACATGAAACGGTATAGCACCGGATACCTGGCGTAAGACACATCCTTCAGACTCGCGCCGCGGATACTTGAGTTTGCTTCGCAGCAAGCTCAGGATTCACAAAGCTACAATGGTGCGAAAGCGGTCACGCGGCATCATTTAGCCGACCCGCCGAGCGCAGGTAAGATTTCTTCCCGTATGCTCAACCGCGGCCGATGTACGGCATCTTCGTTGCCATAACCGTTATCGTTGCGACATTGGCGTCGAGAGGTAAGCCGGCCATGTAGCGGACCGCCCTTCCCACTTCTGCTACGTCCATCAACGGCTCGGATCGCACGGTTCCGTCAGCCTGCGCAACTCCGGACGCGGCCCCACTGCCTAGAGCTGTCCCTGCGTTGCCGATGTCGATCTGTCCGCAGGCGATGTCGAACGCCCGTCCGTCGAGCGCGGTTGATTTGGTCAGGCCGGTGATGGCATGTTTCGTCGCGGTATAGGCGATTGAACGTGGTCGTGGAGCATGTGCGGATATCGATCCATTATTGATGATGCGGCCGCCTCGAGGCTGTTGGTAGCGCATCACCCGGAACGCCTCCCGGAGGCAGAGAAAGGCGCCGGTCAGGTTGACGGCGAGAACCCTGTTCCAATCCTCGAGTTCCAGGGTATCAATATCGACAACAGGCGCTCCGATACCAGCATTGTTGAATAGGAGATCGACGCGACCGTAGTGCTGAACCGTGGTGTCGAATAAGCTCCGCACACTGGCTTCATCGGTGACGTCTGTCGGAATGGCATCCAAAATACCTTTTGAACCGCTGGCCACTACTGTTTCAAGGGCTTCTCTGCGTCGCCCAGCCACGACGACAGTCCACCCCTCATCTGCAAGTTCGTGCGCAACAGCGGACCCGATCCCGCTTCCGCCACCGGTGACGACTGCGATCTGCTGCATCTTGGTTGGCATGAAGCTTTTTTAGTAGTAAACGATCGTTTCCAAACCTTTTCGGAAGTCGCACTCCTGGTTGTCGGAAAGGTTAAGGTGATTCGAAGAAGTGCCAGCTTTCAGTCGTCTTATGCCTGCCCTCAGCTTTGTCCTCCGTTACCGCGCTTTCCGGATCACTAGGGTCGTCTTGTGCAATCGCTAGAGTTTCGAGCAAATCATCGCCAGATTGTGGGGGGTTCTCATTGCTCATGAACAACAATATCTGCTTTATAGGTTGTGTCCTCTTGTATTTTCCGTCAGAGCGCATGCACAACGCTCTCAAGGCGGCACGAGCGGGTCAACGGAGTGCGAACAATCCTCGGTTTGCCGCTGACTGGGCTTCATTCGGATGAACGTCCGGGATGATCTTTTTGATGAATTCCATTGGATCGATAGGCGACCGGTTGTGAGCGCGGTCCGCTAATTGTTTCTCGGCTATTTCGATGCCAAGCCCTTCCAGTAGGGCGCATCTTAAAAGATTGTCTCTCTCAGCAAAAGTCAGGTTAGGGAATCGCTTTGCCATCTTGACGTCAGCTTCTTTGTGGCTGATTTTTCGTTTAAGCATCAAAGTTGCAATCGGGCCAGCAGTGAGTCGCTTATCGTAATCCTCTCTGTCCAGGGCTCGAAAGGTCTCGGAAGCCAAATCCGCATAAAGCTCATCCTCCGGCTTTTGGAACTGAGGAATCTTCATACGCTCTAGTGCCCAGTTCACCATGATGGAACTTCTGGCGATTTCGTGGGCGATCCTGTTGAGAAGTGTCAGGTAAGTGCCAGTTTCATTGATTTTCTGAGGGAAAACGTCGTTAGCATCGGCTCGCAAGATCTCGGCTATGGCCATGGCTGCCTGATGGGTGTTTTGTGCCTCTGGGACATACACCGAATAGGTTGAATCGCGTTCGAGCAACAGCAACAATTCGGCATTGATAGCTTTGTGGACATTTGTAACGCGAATAGAAAGCTTCTCCGATTCCAGGGGTCCAATGCGAAAAGTCGTTTTCTGAAATTCAAAGGTTTCCATATTCGTTGCTCGATGCTCAAAATCTATCACCTGCTGTCGTGCTTTGTTGATAAGACAAAGTCTTGCAATGAGGATTTCTTTTCGTGCTGCCGTATTGCCAGAGTGCAAAAAATCCAGCAGACATGTTAGTTTTTACAAATTAAGCATGTGAGTTGACAAAAATCGGCCAGGGTCCCGACCTTAAATCGTGCCGCCTGCCTTGCATGAAGTCTCTGAAAAGAGCACGTTTTATGCCGACCGGTATCGCTCTAACAAGCGCTCAAATGCGTAGCCACGGCTTTTCGACAACAGGGTCGCGTCCTTCGTCGTAATCGAAAAGGTCGAAGCCTGTCTGGATAGGTTTTCCGGCCAATCCGTATTCATAACGAGCTGTTTCAAGCGAGGCGAACGATCATCCTGCC
>JAFAXJ010000444.1 GCA_019241095.1 Verrucomicrobiota bacterium
TCTTTTGCCCGTTACTCTGGCGTTCGTCCCACAAAATCACGCGCAAAGCGCCTTCGTCTGGATGATCATGCCAGCTAAAAGTCCCGGTTCCTGAAGCTCGCTCTTCCACGAAGCATCCTCAAAACTTTCGGGGCGGTGAATATTGACATTTCACCCTGCCGGAATCCGCTGGCCTCACGCAGGACGTATCCATTCCCGAGCAGCAGGCCCTTTTGCCTCGTTCATGGTCACCTAGAAGGTGAATCTATATTTCGCACTCCTGTCCAGCTGAAGTTAAATCCGCCGCGTAGTGCACGCGATTCTTTACGAACGGATCGCCCAAGCAGGAATTGCATCCGGTTGTACCGGCTCAATTAGCAAAAACAAACAGGATCGTAGTTCTACTGTGTCTGCCGTTATTGGCAGTCATCTTTTGCGCTGTTTCCTATCGGAATGTGTGCCAAATCGGTGTTTGTGAGAAGAAACGCTCCATGTATGGCTTACAGGCACATCCCATTACCTGCCATCTAGCTATACCTTTAACCGAGCTACGCCTAAATAACGGCGTTCAGGGGCAAAGGGAAATCCGCCACAATAGGGTTGCAATACAATGATATTCTTTATCCTGATTACAAAGGATTTCGATCTATAAGTTTAAAATTTTCGCAAAATGCTGTGATTAGCGCCATGAAGTTGACGACGCCGAATGTGGTCTTGCTCGAAAATAAAGGCAAGAGGTCTAGATCACCGAGTTCCGTTAGTACAAGATCGATGGGTAACGGGCGTGACCTCGTTATGTTGAATGATCACGTGACCGGATTGCCCAAAATGCTGTGCAATCAGTTGGTTTAACCAACGCCCTGTACCTTGGTCCGCGGCATGTAGCTTTCTTGCCAGAAAATTGCCAAAAGTCAAAGCACGTAGGACAAACGTCAGGCTCATAACCTGAAGGCCGCGGGTTCAAATCCCGCCGCAACCAATTTCGGAACCCTGTAAAATGGAAGGGTTCCCCTATAAGCTCCTTAGTCATAAGCCTCTCGCCTGGGAAAGAGAAGTTGTCCTAAGATCATGGCCACATCCTCTTCAGCCCATTACCGTGTTCTATCAGGTTAGAATCTCTAACAGTCAGGTGAGGACCTGCGTATAAAAGGCCCAGGCCGATCCATGCCGTTCTCGGCCTTATTTTCATGCATCATCGGACGATATTTTAACATTCCTTGAGTGAATTTATTCCCGCATCCGAATAATTTATCTGCTCCCCGGGGTCAAACGCGGATGGTTGCGAGTTTATTTTTGAATGGGCATTCTAAAGTCAGGCGCTGACTTGCCAACTAACGAGGGATCGACGCCTCCCATTCTATTCCGAACCGGGATTTTAGCTGCTCGCTGCCTTCTTCGGTTACTATGACTTGCCGGCTGTTCGCGACGCGCCTGATCCAGTATTCGTCAAAAAGCTTTTCCGCCAATGCGGCTCCGAGAGATCCAGCAAGATGATTCCGCCGTTCGCTCCAGTCGAGACATGGCCGAGCCAGCACGGTTTGCTTTTGACGCAACGTATTCACGTTAATATTCAGGCCGGTAAAAAAGCGGGTGCCTGATTCCGTAACGAAGTAAACTCGTTCCGGTTTTTCTTTAAGGAATCCGCGGTCTATCAAGGAGGTATTCAGGAGAACTGCCAGTTTGCCGGCCAGATGTCTATAACAAGTCCGCGCATCCTGAATAGGTGTGTGGCGTCTCTCAGGAGAAGCGGATACTGGGGCAAGGATTGACATGGACTCAATCAGGCTGGCTACTCGGCCGTCAGCCAAGCGATAATAGCGGTGCCGTCCCTGAGCAATTACTTTAAGAAGTTGGCCCTTCATCAATTTGGTAAGGTGCAAACTCGCGGTCTGGGGCGTGACTCCGGCCAATTTGGCAAGATCACTTGCCGGCAGGCTCCGGCCATCTACCAGGGCCAGGAGAATACGCGCCCGCGATGGATCACCGAACAGAGAACCGAGTGAGGCGATATCAGGTTCCACGACCAGAATATACATGTTTATCAATCGCTCTACATTTCGACCACCACCGAATTGTGTCCTTCCCAAAACAATCAAGGGTGTCTGGTGAACTCAAATCCAGAAAAGCTCAACCTCGCGGATGTAGTAGAACGCCGCTGGGCGCCGGAGTGGATAGTTTTAGCTACCGCGGCAGCCGCTATTTTTCTCTCCACTCTGGATTCGGGGGTTATCAACGTGATGCTTCCTGCCTTATGCGATTTTTTCCATATTAGCTCGAAATCGGCCTCTCTCGCTATAACGGTCTACATGTCCGTCATAGCGTCAACGATCGTCTTGGCCGGACGACTTGCCGACCGGGTCGGTCGTCCAAAAATCCTCCTAATCGGTTTTTGCGTCTTCGGCTTAGCTTCACTGTTCTGTGGAGGCGCGAATTCCGGTTTTGAATTGAACGCTTCGCGCGCCGT
>JAFAXJ010000076.1 GCA_019241095.1 Verrucomicrobiota bacterium
AAGGGGAAGCAGCGCTCTATCGCAGCCCTGATCTAAGCCTACACACGCGATGGGAAATCATACCTATCGTGGGTATGGGTATTTTGCTGGGACTTCTTGCCCCCGTTTATCTGCGTTTTCTGCGCTTGGCAGAGCGTCTCTTTTCAAAAATGCTCATTCCAATACCGTTCAAGTTGGGAATCGGCGGCTTGATTGTGGGCTCACTCGCGATCACTGCCCCAGAGATCTGCGGCAATGGTCATACCCTGGTAAATAATCTTTTTCATCAGAATTGGTTATGGAACACAGTCCTTTTTCTGCTGGTGATGAAACTGATTGCCACGGCCATTACATTCGGCTCGGGGGCTGTAGGAGGTGTCTTCACCCCTACGCTCTTTGTCGGCGCAGCCACCGGTACACTTTATGGCCAAACGGTTCTGATCCTGGCGCCGCATCTGCAATCGGACCCTGTCATTTACGGTCTGGTCGGAATGGGTTCGTTCCTTGCGGCCACTACAGGCGCACCGCTCATGGCAATCCTGATGGTGTTTGAACTGACTTTGAGCTACACCATCGTGCCGTTCCTGATGGTCAGTTGTGTTCTCGCGTATTATTGTAGCAGTCTCTTTGAAAAGAGATTCATGTACGGAGAATCGCTCGAGCGAAAAGGCGCCGCATTCTTCCACCGGCAGTTAGCCGATATTAGCATTACAGATCTGATCCGCCATGATCCGGTAACTTTGCAGCAGAACGCCACTTTTGCGGAGATTGCTCAGACCTTCGTTCAGTCCCGATTCGCTCATATTTATATTGTCGATCCGGAGCGACGTTTGTTAGGTGCAGTATCGTTGCACGACGTAAAAGCCTTTTTAGATCGACCTGAGCTTGAGACGGTAGTGATCGCCGCCGATCTGATGGACGAAAATTTCCCGCGAGTTTCTCCTTTACAAGGAATGGGTGAAGCACTCCTGAGATTCACAAAAGCGGAATCAGAACGCCTGCCTGTGGTGGACAATTTCGAGTCCCAACGCCTGATCGGCAGTATATCAAAAACAGACATCATGCTTTATCTAGCTGGTGAAGAAACAGTCCGGCAGCCAGCCTGATTTTTTCTTAGCCTTTCAAACGCATAGGACACATGGGTCTCATGGGCCGAATAAGTCTCGCTAGTTTATCACGTTGATCGACGCCTTTGAAAGGGCGTCATCAAGATTATTTCGTACGTTCCCAGCATTCAATTGCTAGCTATCATCTCTGGCTCCAAAGGGCACCTAGCTCCCAATTCCTGGAGCAATCATTTGCCTTCACCTAATTGCCTATTAAGCTCGTACGCGGCGCTGATCAATGCCAAGTGAGTAAAAGCTTGGGGAAAATTGCCCAGGTGCTCACCCGACGGCCCTAACTCTTCGGCAAAAAGACCGAGATGATTCGCGTAACCAAGCATCTTCTCAAATAGAAATCGGGCGCGCGGTACTTCCCCAGCGCGGGCCAGACATTCGATATACCAAAAGGAGCACATGCAGAAAGTACCCTCGGAACCTTCTATTCCATCATCTCCTCGATATCGATAAACCAGAGAATCATCGACGAGGTTAGTCTCTATTGCTTTCAAAGTTGAAAGCCAACGAGGATCGGTCGGGCTTATGAACCTTACTAAAGGAGCTAACAGGGCGGCAGCATCTAACGTATTACCGCTTCTGGACTGAACAAAACTATGCAAATCCGAGTTCCAGAACTCATGATAAATCTGGTTGTAAATAGTATCGCGCACGTTTTTCCAGTCAGAGACCGGAGCGGGAAAACTGCGCTTGTCCGCGAGACGAAGACCACGATCAATCGCCACCCAGCACATTAAACGGCTATATAGCAGCTCCTTTTTTCCACCTCTAACTTCCCAAATCCCTTCGTCCGGTTGGTCCCAATTTTTGCAGACCCAATTGAGTAGACGGACTAGGTGAGACCACAAATCGTTGCTTACTGCTTCGCCATATTTGTTATAAAGGTAGATCGAGTCCAGCAGCTCGCCATAAATGTCGAGCTGTAAGTGGTTAGCAGCACCATTACCTATTCGAACGGGAGAACTTTTGCGATAACCTTCCCAGTGGGAGAGCACAGTTTCCGGCAGGTTCGGATTGCCATCTGCGGCATACATAATTTGCAACGGCTCGTCCTGCTTAAGACTGCGACAACGTTCCTCCAGCCATCGCATAAAAGCCTTTGACTCGGCATGGAATCCCAATCGACTCAACGCATACAGCGTAAAGCTTGCGTCTCTGATCCAGGTGTAACGATAATCCCAGTTCCGCCCGCCACCGATGGACTCTGGAAGGCCGAAAGTTGGGGCCGCGATGATAGAGCCGTACTTCTGACTTGTTAGTAACTTCAAAACCAGAGCTGAACGGTCCACCACTTCACGCCATCTTCCTCGATAGGTTGATTTACTCACCCAACCCTGCCAAAATTTCAGCGTATTATCAAATATTGTATTCGCCAGGTTGGCATCAATTTCGTCCGGAACCTCAGGATCACTGTCCAGGCTGAACAAGGCAGTTTCTCCAGAGCGCAGCACGAATTCGGCCGTCACCTTGTTATCATCAACCCTCACCGGGCAGTGAGATCGAAACCGAAGCATCCGAAGTGGACCACTATTAGCTAAGAATAGTACTTGATGATCAGAGACTCGTTTGATTGATTGCGGAGCTCGTCCATAGTCCAGTCGTGGATCCAGACTGAGCTTGAACTTCACCTCTCCGCGCACGCATTGAACTCTGCGGATCAACTGATGGACCGGTTCAGACTTGTCACTGGTGGATTCGAGCGAAATCGGCATGAAATCCACTAACTCCGCGACACCATCAGGCGACAGGAACCGAGTAATCAGGATGTTCGAGTTCGAGATATACATTTGCTTCGGCCGGCTGTTCTGAAGCGAAGCCGAAATGCTGAAGCGCCCCCCTCGCTCGTGATCTAGCAAAGCCCCGAAAACGGTTGGCGAATCGAAATAGGGAAAACACATGAAATCAATCGATCCGTCGATCGCTACTAACGCGACCGTTTGAAGATTGCCAATTACACCATAGTTTTCGATCGGTTGATAATTGTCTGCCATAAATACAATACGAGCGTCGCAGCGAAGACGGACCCCATTCACATATCCTGCATGGAAAGAAACCATCCTTTCTGACGCGATTGCCTTTGATGAATTCTAAAGCAGATTCTTTTGCTCATGATAGACTTATTTTCGTTCGCAAACGAAGATGGCGCCATGGCCAGTTTTTATGTCGTTTACCATAGTGGCTTCGGTCATACTAAATGCCAGGTTGGAGCAGTACGCGGAGGTACGGCATCGGTTTCAGGTTTAAAGGCTTTTATCTGGACGACTGATCGGACAACCTCACGACTCGATGCACTCGAGCATGCAGACGCAATCATTCTTGGTTGCCCAACGTATTAGGCGAAAGCTTTGAAGATTTATGTCTAGCACTATTTGGACGAACGCGTTTCTCACACAGGACGCCAGAGAACTCCTAAAGGATGTGACCAAATCACATCGACTACTTATCAGCGAAGAGCCAGATGATGTCCTGTCCGTAGGCAAGCCCGATGAGCAACTTACGGAAGCAGAGATCCTGTTCGGTCAGCCAGATCCGGGGTTAATCATTGCTTCGATTAATGCCAAATGGATTCACGTCTCAAGCGCTGGCTACGCCCGTTATGATAATGAATCTTTCAAGAATTGGTTAAAAACCCGCTCAGCGATTTTCACAAACAGCTCGAGTGTTTTTGATGAGCCTTGTGCGCAACATCTTATGGGATGGATTTTGGCCGATAGCCGGCTGTTCTATCCCGCTTATGATAACCAGAAAGAGGCAAAAGCATGGCCTCAAAACAAATTACGCGAACAGATGCGTTTGCTGACAAACCAAACGATTCTTATTTTGGGCTATGGTTCAATCGGCCGTCGTTTAACGGAGTTGCTTGCCCCTTACAGCGTAAGAATTATTGGATTTAAGCGAACGCCAGCTCACGTTTCAGGAGTTGAGATTGTTGGTTTGGCGGACCTTCCAAACGCGCTTGCGCGGACGGACCACGTTGTGAATATCTTGCCGGAAAGCAAGAGCACACAAAATTTTGTTAGCTCGAATTTATTTAAACAATTGAAACCTGGAGCACGCTACTATTCGATAGGTCGGGGAACTACAACCGACCAGAGAGCGCTCGAGAACTATCTTGGTAATGGACATTTGGCAGCAGCCTACCTCGATGTAACTGACCCTGAACCGTTACCGCCCAATGATCCACTTTGGTCAGTGCCTCACTGTTATATCACTCCCCACTCAGGCGGCGGGCACGACGACGAATCGTCAAGACTTGTTCAGCATTTCCTCGCAAACTTAAGACGTTTTGAGAAAGGCGAACCGTTATTGAATCGTGTTTTTTAGCCGCTTAAACAAGGCCGATGGAAATGGGAACCAACGCAAAGCGTCCTGAAGATTCGACTCCCATGGATTTGAGGCGTTGCCCCTGGGCCGGCCCCGACCCGTTATATATTCAATACCACGACACGGAATGGGGCGTTCCTCTGCACGATGACATTCGGCTTTTCGAGATGATCGTTCTGGAGAGCATGCAGAGCGGTCTAAGCTGGATTACTGTATTGCGCAAACGGGATGCCTTTCGGCGTGCTTTTCTCGGGTTTGATGCTGAGCAAATCGCTACGTTCGACCAGAACAGAATCGAATCTCTGATGGCCAACCCGGATATTATCCGTAATCGCGCCAAAATTAATGCCGCAATCGTAAATGCCAGAACGGCATTGAGAGTGAAAGAAAAATTCGGCAGCCTCGACCTGTTTTTCTGGCGGCTTGTGGACTTCAAACCGATTACAAATCACCGAAAAACTTACCTTGAGGTTCCAGCCAAAACAGACCTTTCCGAGAAACTCGCGAAAGAGTGCAAAAGCGCCGGATTTATATTTTTCGGACCGATTGTTGCCTATGCATTTATGCAAGCGGTCGGAATGGTAAATGACCATGAAACCGGCTGTTTTCGATTCGGTGCCCCGATGCCTGGTCGATAAGACCACAAAGGCTCGACGCTCCGTGGTGAACCCGAAAAGCGGCGCATCCGAACAACGCGAACTGCATGATTTCATGGTGAGACGCTTCCAGCAGGAATCCTAGCCTGATTCTTGGGCGCCCCGTTATATTCTGTTGAACAATTGAGCTTCAAGACGCTTTCTGGTCGTGCCCGGGATGGGTTCCTGCATTTTGAGGCAGGAACAAGATGCATGCTGCGATGAGAACAACCAAGATGCCGGATGCGCCGTAACGGCTGAACGCAAAGCCTCCATGATCCACCGGCTTGTCAAGGAGATCGCCCAAAGTCGCCCCGAGCGGCCGCGTGAGAATAAAGGCGGCCCAGAAGAGCAAGGTACACGAAATAGTAGTAAAGACATATGCCGCGGATACAAGCGCCAAACCTGTGCCAAATACAAAAGCCCCGCCTTCATAGCCGAGCCCGTTTGTGTCGGCCATCCAGTCGCCGAGTGCCGTTCCCAATGTCTGAGAAAACAAGATCGTTCCCCAATAGAATATCTCTACTTTCGGCGAAGTGATTGTCTGTACCGAAACCGAGCCCGCCGATTTGTACCAGACTGCTAGTGACCCCATCAGAAGAACAAAGAGGATTAACGTTCCGCCTGCATAGCCTAGGCCTAGCGAGCGATCTACAAAATCCGCCAAGATCGTGCCAGAGTGGTTGTTGCAATGATGACAGCCCAGTATAGAAAAGGGTTGAACGCCTTGGAGGCGACTTGCGCGGCTACAACCACGGCAAAAATAACAATAAAAAATGAGACTGGCGGCAACATAACCCAGATTCATCGACATCGATACGGCATCACCCCCGGTCTCTCCAAGAGTCGTTGCAAGGATTTTAGTAACCCAAAACGTCAGGGTGACCGCAGGCACCTTGCTGAAACTGGAATGCGCATTTTCATGCATACACCTCTAAATGGATTCTCCTCAGGCCATCCTACATCTAAACTGCAAGCCGGTTTCATGCGAGTATCGCGGCAGGGAATAGTAGAGGCCCTGTTCCGTTAAAAGCTAACAAAGGTTTGCGTGCTATTGCCCTTTCTCAATCGTTACCGGACCGATCCGGACGAACTCATCACGCCAGTAACGGCATTATCCATGTCGATAACCATATTGCTGATGATGCCAGTAGTCATCGTTCCAATCGTGATCCCGGCGATCCGAATCGCAGTCTCGAAGATTTTAAATCGAGATCCGCGACGATCCGAACTGCAATCCCGATGATCGTCCGTAGTGCCGTGAGGCGCCGACCACCGACCGAGCACGGAGCCTATAGCAAGTAAGTTTCTAATCTGCGTGCAAGACAGACGCGGCAAAAGGCGTTTTATTCGGATCAGGTATGGCTCTCCCTGGACAATAAACTCGCAAGCAACAGAGAAGATGCTCGAACCATTCAACTCGATACCTGAGATGGCGAAATTCAGATCACGAAGAAAGTAATTTTTGTGAGATTTTGGAACCTTAATCGATGGATTGTGCTCCTTTTGTTGGGAGGATTTGTACTTCTTTTTGTGGAGATACGGTATGCACATCGCGTGATACTCGATAAACATTGGATAGCATGGACTCCCATCGTCTTTTCCTTTCTTATGATTCTGGCTTGCCTGGCTGCCCTGGTATTCTGGGAGCGTTGGGGCAGACGGGTTCTCTCAGCAGGGTTTCTACTTGCGATCCCGGTCGGGTTGCTTGGTTTCTGGCTCCATACCGAAGGTCACCCGTTTGAGGCCGTAGCTCACGATCTTTCGGCTTGGGTTGTCAAAATCCCGGATGAGGACAGGCCCCCAGCCTTAGCGCCACTGGCTTTTGCAGGCCTTGGAGCGATCGGCTTTATAGTCTGTATGAAGCGATTCGATGGATCGGTTCAGAGGAAAGGCCTTCATGTCGGTCCTGATTCCTAACCTGACATAGTGCAATGTTAAGCTTGCAATACTTGTTATACTGTGGGGGCAGGTCGTTTGAATAGTTGACCTAAAATTTGTACCAGGCCACCTTGTGAGACAGTGCATTCTTCCGGTCAAAATGTGACTGTCATATCCAATTTGGCTGAAACCACGTCAACAATCGCGACGGTTTGGTGCGAGGAGAATGAATCTCGCACAGTCGAATCCTGGTTCATTTTTTTGAGCGGACATAATTCTTATCAGTCGAAATCTCTCCGAAGATTATGAAAAA
>JAFAXJ010000214.1 GCA_019241095.1 Verrucomicrobiota bacterium
AGGTAAGCTCCTTGATCTGAGAGAGTTCTTCGCAAAGCAACCGGCGGAGCAGGCTCTCATAGAAAATACTTACTATCGCTTTGACCAAGGAAAGAAAGTCATTGGAACCGGTCTCGCTACCGGAGTGGTTCTTCTCTACTTCAATAAAGATATTTTCGATAAAGCTGGTATTCCATATCCGCCGGCTGCGGCAGATCAGGCGTGGACCTGGGACAAGTTCGTGGAAGTTTCCAAAAAGCTCACCAGAGATCGCAGTGGGAATAACGCAACGAGCCCGAAATTTGAGCCCACGAAGATCGACACCTATGCGCTAGCGTTCCCGCAGTCTTGGTGGGGATATATGGCGCTGATCTATAGTAATGAAGGAAAGATCGCCAGTGATGACGGGACTACTCTTCTGCTTAATCAAGCTCCTGACGTTCAGGTATTACAGGCTCTTCAGAATTACATTGTTACCGACCATCTCTCGCCCAAACCGACACAGAACCAGAATCTGCCGGCATCAGATATATTAATGGAGACTGGCAAAGTTGCGATGGGCATAGATGGGATGTGGAAGGTGTTGGATTACAGTAAGCTAAAGCTTCACTGGGGCGTAGCTGCGCTTCCGTATTTTAAGAAACCGATAACAATCCTTTTGAGTGCGCCGAAAGTTATTTTTGCGGCGACCAAACACCCTAACGAGGCATTCGAATTTTATCAATACATTAGTGACCCGCAACAGGTCGACCTCTTTAAAGATGGATTATGGGCGCCATTGCAGAAGCGCTATTTCACTGATCCGAAATTGCTAGCTTCCTGGCTGGATGCAAAACCAGGTGTTTATCCTCGCGAATCCAAGGATGTCATTGTTGACTACACCCTTAACCATGTTGCGCCCCAGCCTCCTGTTTACTGGTTGAAAAACGTCCAGCAAATCATGAACGAAGCTGTTACCCCGGCACTGGACGAGATATGGAATGGTAAACTGAATGCGCAACAAGCTATGGATGAAGCCGTCCGAAAAGCAAAACCGCTGATGCAAGGAAGATGGTAGCAAGGTTTGTTGCGCCGAGAGCAGGATGCAAGAGGTCTTGATTGGCAAGGCAGCCCGCCGGTCTCAGAGACTTTCAGGGAAGCTGCGGTATCGCACGAAGGAGGCGTTCTGGGGAGTCGTTTGCGTATTGCCTGCCATCCTAGGTTTTCTCCTGTGGCAGTTAGGTCCGATCGTTGGAAGCCTGTTGTTAGCATTTACCGATTGGTCCGTGGCGGGAGTACCGCATTGGATCGGCTCGGCAAATTTTCAAAGGATTTTCTTTAATGACGAACTGTTTTACAAATCGCTTTCGGTGACGCTGAGCTATGCCCTTTTGAGTGTGCCGTTAACGATGTTGTTTGCTTTCGCGCTTGCGCTATTGCTCAACCAGAAGCTTGCAGGAACTCGGATCTTTCGCACAATCTTCTATCTTCCGTCCACGGTTCCTGTAATAGCCAGCAGCGTGCTTTGGCTGTGGCTTTTCAATCCCGATTTTGGTTTACTGAACGCAATTCTGGATCAGCTCGGACTCCCCAAACAACAGTGGATCTATGACGAAGCAACTGTTCTGCCATCCCTGATCTTAATGAATCTTTGGAGCGTCGGCCCGATGATGATCATCTTTTTGGCCGGCCTCCAGGGTATACCGAGGTATTTGTACGAAGCGGTCGAGGTGGACGGAGGGAATGCGCTTCATAAGCTTTGGCACATTACTGTTCCACTCCTCACTCCTACGATCCTCTTTAACCTGATCCTTAGTATCATCGATACGTTACAAGCCTTCACACAACCTTACGTAATGACCCAAGGCGGCCCGAACAATGCCAGCTTGTTATACGTTCTTTACCTTTACCGTAAGGCATTCAAGGAGGCGCAGATGGGCTACGCATCCGCCTTGGCCTGGATCTTGTTTGTTTTCATTGCAGTGGTCAGTTTTCTGGTGATGCGTTCTTCGCGTCGCTGGGTTTACTATGAAGGAGGGGAGCGATGACCGCGACGCGGCAATTACTCAAGCACGCCCCAGCTGGGAAGAGCCGCCTCATATGGAGCCGGGTGATTGCACGAGTTTGCAACTATCTTTTCTGCCTCGTAGTTGGTTCCTTAATGCTACTGCCATTGATTTGGCTGGTTCGCAGCTCCCTAATGAGTCTTGATCAGATTTTTCGTTATCCCCCAGAATTAGTTCCTAAGCCTTTGCAATGGCAGAACTATCCTGAAGCTCTGACGACCATACCATTTTTTCTTTACTTGCAGAACACCGTTTTCATTCTTTTACCTAGTGTTCTAGGCACAGTCGTTACTGCAACTTTGGCAGCCTTCGGCTTTTCGCGGTTGCGTTGGCGTGGTCGTGACCTGGTCTTTAATGTACTTTTGAGCAGCTTAATGCTCCCTTACGCCATAACCCTGATTCCAACATTCATTCTCTGGGCGCGCCTGGGGCTAGTCAATTCAACATGGCCATTGATCGTTCCGCGATGGTTCGGTGGCGGAGCATTTTATATTTTTCTGCTAAGACAGTTCTTCAGGACTATTCCTCGTGAGCTCGACGAGGCTGCTTTACTAGACGGTGCAAACCCGCTTCATATCTTGTGGTTTATTATCGTTCCTCTCAGTCGTCCCGCCTTGATAGCTGTTACCATCTTTTCGGCGTTGTCGGCCTGGAACGATTTCTTAGGGCCATTGATTTATCTGAATGATTCCAACAAGTTTACTCTTGCTCTGGGCCTTTCGGAGTTTGCAGGGCTTTACAGCTCCCAGTGGCACCTGTTAATGGCTGCTGCTTTTGTGGTAATCGCACCTGTTGCGTTACTTTTCTTTTTCGCGCAAAAATATTTTATTAGGGGCATTGCGCTAACGGCGACTAAATGAATCGGCTAACAATCCAATATTACACTTTCCAGAAACATTTCCCTTATGCCCAAAACTAACTCGCAAGAAGCTGCATTTCCTGAGTGGGGTGAGATCTCAAAATATGGCATTAACACGTTACAGGTAGGAGATGTCGTCAAACTCCATTTCCATGACGCTAACGAGTTCTGGGTGATTGTTAGTGGTAAAGGAAATGCAACGAGCGAGGGGATCAGTTATGAATTGGGGCCTGGTGATATTCTAATGACGAAAGCAGGGGACGAGCATTCTTTGGTAGTAACAGAGGAAATGGTCGCTGTATACCTTTATGGAGTGATGCCACCAGGTGGTCGATTCGGTTATCTTTTTCGTGGAATCGATCCGCCATTCGAGGATTGGAAAAAGGTCAGAACGTCTACGCGTTTAGATTGATAGATGAAAGGCGATCATATACCGCTTTGGCAGCCAAGCGAGAGGGATCTGACGGAGTCAAATCTCGCATGCTTCGCGAGAGCGAACGGATTTGAGGTTGCGGATTACGGAACATTGCATCGCTGGTCGGTCAGCGAACCAGACGAATTCTGGAACGCTGTCTGGGACTTTACGGGTATCGTCGGCGATCGCGGAAACGTTGTAATAGAACGCCGAAGCGGAGGAGACATGTTCTGCGCACGTTGGTATCCAGACGCAAGACTTAATTTTGCTGAAAACCTGCTATGTGGCGAAGAAGGGCGTCTGGCACTCGTCGAAGCAACCGAGGAGGGTGTCAAACGCCGCGTCTCGATCGGCGAGCTTAGAGGCCTGGTGGCAAGCGCACAACAAGGGTTGAAACGCCTTGGCGTAATGCGTGGCGATCGCGTTGCGGGCATACTGCCCAACAACGTAGATGCGCTGGTGGCGCTTCTGGCAACGGCGTCGGTTGGCGCGGTGTGGATATCGTGTTCGCCGGATTTCGGCGCGCCGGGAATTATCGACCGAATAGGTCAGGTTAACCCTAAGGTGGTGATCGCGGCGCTTTCGTATGTTTATAACGGAAAGCGCTACGAGCTCGGAGACAAATTGTCAGCCGTTCTGTCCGGCGTCGCCGGATTAGAGAACCTGGTATTAACCGGTCACTCAGTTCCATTGATCGATGCGCACGGCGTTAATTGCCTGACTTGGGAGCAAATGTGCGATGTGGAGACCAAGGCGCTCAGCTTTGAGCGCGTACCGTTTGCTCATCCGTTATACGTCATGTTCACGTCCGGTACGACCGGTCTACCCAAAGCTATTGTTCATACGACGGGAGGAGTGCTGCTCGAGCATCGCAAGGAACACGTGCTGCATTGTGACGTTCGTCCGGGAGATGTCATGAGCTGGTACACGAACACGGCCTGGATGATGTACCATTGGCTTATTTCCGGGCTCGCGAGTCATGCGGCGGTCGTGCTATACGATGGCGCACCGATAATCAGGCTGGGAAAATCGGTTGATTGCGGGATCCTGTGGCGGATTGCACAGGATGCGGGAGTAACGCACTTTGGTACCAGCCCGCGTTATCTGGCATCGCTGGCGCAAGCCGGGTATGAACCTGGTCGGCAAAACGATCTGGAAGTTTTACGGAGCGTGCTGTCGGCTGGTGCGCCGGTGTCAGCTGAGCAGTTCGAGTGGGTATATGGATCAATCAAGCAGGACATGATTTTTGCATCGATCTCGGGAGGAACTGAGATCATCGGCTGTTTTGTGCTTGGCTCACCAATCCATCCAGTGCGGCGAGGAGAGATCGCCTGCAAAAGTCTCGGGCTCGCTGTCGACGTGCTTGACGAGCGAGGCGCATCGGTAATCGGCCGCAAAGGTGACCTTGTTTGCACTGAGCCGTTTCCTAGCGCGCCATTAACCTTCTGGGGCGAAGGCGGCGAAGAGCGTTATCACGCAGCCTACTTCGAGGAACGGCCAGGAATCTGGACGCATGGTGATCTCGCAGAGCAGACAATATATGGGTCAGTCATCATCTATGGTCGCACCGACACAACGCTCAAACCTGGCGGCGTACGGATAGGAACTGCGGAAATCTATCGTATTCTTGAGACGGTGCCGGAGATCCACGATTCCATCGTTTTCGGGCGGATAGTTGATGACGATGAGGAAATTATCTGCTGCGTTGTGATGAAAGAGGGTTGCGTGATGAATGGCGAGCTAAAGGCAAGGTTGCGTTCGGAGCTGCGGCAGAAAGCATCTCCGCGGCATGTGCCAAGCCACATTTATCAGGTTAGTGCGGTGCCGTACACAATCACTGGTAAGCGAGTCGAGGGCGCGGTGCGTGCAGTTGTTGCGGGCAAGCCAGTGAAAAACATTGGTTCACTTGTCAACCCGTCATGCCTAGAAGAATACAGCGCTTTGCGCATTGAGAGTCGCTCATGAAGGCGCGTTGTTTTGGCGCCATTGTGGGGATTGGCGAACTAAAACCGGTGCGTCGCACCCAAGGCGCAACAACCCTGGGCTTTATAGGCGAGGCGGTGCGAATGGCGGTCGCAGACGCCGGACTGGATAAGGACTCAATCGATGGTCTTCTCGTCGGCCCGCAAGTAGGCGAGACTCCCCAACATGTGCCCGCCACCGTTGCGGAATATCTCGGCATCAGGCCAAGCATGGCAAACGTGGTCGATCTTGGAGGGGCTAGTGGCGCGGGCATGGTGTGGCGCGCAACTGCTGCGATTGCTATGGGCATGTGTGACGCGGTGGTGTGTGTGCTGGCCAATGTGAGGGAGGCCGATCCGCCTCGTTCCCCAAACCGCAATCCAATACGTGAGTTCGACGTTCCATTCGGTGCGTCCGGCGCCAATGTTTCATATGCGTTGTCAATGCGGCGACACATGGCCGAATTTGGGTCGACGCCCGAACAATTTGCGCGTATCGCCGTCTTGGCGCGCCGGAACGCACAGCTCAATCCGAATGCAATCTTCTATGGACAGCCTGCGACGATCGAAGACGTGCTCGGGTCTGCAATCATCGCCAGCCCTCTTCACATGCTTGAAATTGTGATGCCGGTCGCCGGAGGCGCGGCGCTGGTCGTCGTCAGTTCGGAGCGTGCCCGTTCACTCAAGCACCCGCCCGTGCATCTGCTGGGCGCGGGCGAAAAGATTACCCATCGCGCCATTAGTCAAGCTCCGTCGCTGACTTCAGGACCACTTAAGGCTGCGATACAGAAGGCACTTGCGCATGCCGGTGTTAAGGTTACCGATATGAGCCTGCTGTCACTTTACGACTGCTACACCATCATGGTAGGTTTAACTCTCGAAGACGCAGGCCTTTGTGAGGCAGGGCGCTTCGGGCACTGGATGAACGATCACTCCTTTGATCATGAAGGCGATTTTCCGCTCAATACTCATGGGGGCCAACTCGGCTGCGGCCAAGCTGACCTTGCCGGCGGCATGACTCACATTGTGGAGGCGGTACTGCAACTTCGTCATGAAGCTGGTCAGCGTCAGATTCCCAATGCGCAAATGGCGTTGGTAACAGGCAACGGCGCTACAATCAGCGAAGCCACGGCGCTCGTGCTGGGAGCCGATGCATGAACAAGTTTACCAATCGCTAATGACTCCAGGGCCCATACCCAACGCTATCAGCGAGCCTTTCTGGTCGGCTGCGCGGCGGAATGAACTCGCGTTGCAGCGGTGCGAACAATGCTCGCAATGGTTCTTTTATCCACGTGCCCACTGCCCCCATTGTTGGAGCGAACGCATTTCGTGGCACAAAGCTAGCGGCCAAGGCGTGATTAAGACTTTTTCGGTGATTCATCGACCCTCACATCCCGCTTGGCTGCCCGCCGCGCCGTATGTTCTCGCCTTGATTGAACTTGCCGAAGGCCCGACAATGCTCAGTCAGTTGACCGGGGATAGAGTCGTCGGAGCAAAAATTGGGCAAAGCGTGTCGCTGCGTTGCGTGCCGGTCGGAGATTTCATTCTGCCATTCTTTGAACCGATCTAGACAGTCAAGGTAAAAACAAGTGAGCAATACTGCGAACGAAGTGTACCTGCTCGACGGAGTGCGCACCCCTTTTGGAAAGTATAGGGGCGCGCTCGCATCCCTGAATTCCTTAGAGTTAGGGCAACGCGTAATTACTGAAATGCTGGCGCGCCACCTGGCAGCAAGTCGGCCCGATGCAGCGATATTCGGTATTGTAGTGCAAGCGGGACTCGGACAAAATCCGACTCGGATTGCGTCGGTTCGGGGCGGGGTAGACCCCACAACGCCGGCTCACACACTCAATAGCGTTTGCCTCGCGAGCCTTGACGCAATTTGTGACGCGACCCGCCGGATTAAAGTAGGCGAGGGCAGCTGTTACTTGGTGGGTGGTTTCGATTCGATGACGCGCGCTGCCTCGCTGCTTCCGAGCGAATTCGATCCGCCTGACGTCAAAACTCGCAGCGCATTGTATAGTGACGGTTTAAGTTGCGCTCTTTCGGGCTGTTCGATGGGCCTCTTATCGGAGCAATGCAATCGTGAGCTGGGGATTGGACGTGAAGAGCAGGATAAATGGGCCGTGATGTCGCAGCAGCGCGCCGCGCGGAGCGCTCGCGTGCTCGAAAAGCAGGAACTCATAGCAGTCCGATGTACCGCTGGGCTCGTTTCTTCGGACGAAGGTATCCGTCCGGATTCTACGCTCGACAAGCTTTCTGCTCTTAAACCAGCTTTCTGCGAGGACGGGACGATTACAGCAGCCAATGCATCGCAAATGTCAGATGGCGCCAGTGCCGGCATTGTCGTAAGTGAAGAAGCCCTGGATCGATTCGGCACTATGCCCCTGGCGCGGATTGTCGACTGGGGATTAGTTGCAGGCCCTGATGCGACACTCCATTTGAAACCTGCAGCCGCTGTCCGGGTCGTGCTCGAGAAGCAGAAACTGCGCGTGTCGGATATTGACTTGTATGAAATCAATGAAGCGTTCGCCGGTGTTGCGATTGCCTCAACGCGCGATCTGGGACTGTCACCGGACGTTGTTAATGTCAATGGGGGTGCAATTGCAATCGGTCACCCGCTAGGTGCCTCTGGCTTTCGGCTATTACTCACGCTTGCACTGGAACTTAAGCGCCGGCACGCCCGACACGGCATCGCTTCTTTATGCGGAGGCGGCGGCCAAGGTTTGGCGGTTCTGATCGAGAACACAGAATTCCGTTAGATCTTCAAAAGAGGTAGGGTAGCATCTCCGAGGAACCGGAGGTCTGACCCTACCTTCAGCCCCGACGATACTTTTCAGTTCTTCTGCGCTATTGAGATATCTATGTCATCCCATAGATCGTCAGATCATGACTCAAAGCCAAACCGCTACCAACGCCATCCTGATGCGACGTTGCGCGAACTCGTCGTGCCTCCAAAGGCTCCGACCCGGCATCGCCGTGCCAACGAGCGTGCCCGTACCGAACGATCACTTTTCGAATACTTTTTTGACGTCTCCGACCTTCTCTTGAACTTTACCCTTCAGCTTTTCGCCGGTGCCTTCATCTTGCATATCGGGATCGTCGGTCGCTTCACCTAGTTTCTCCTTCATCTTGCCGGAGGCTTGGTCAATTTTGCCTTGGATTTTGTCTTTAGTGCTGTCTTCCATATAGTGAGTAGTATTCGTTTATTCCGGGTTGTCTGATACACACAGAGATCGAGCAGCGATTGCGCGAGGCTCATACCTCATGGTGTCCGTCCTTAAATCCTATACTACCCTCAAAAAAAAACACCAGTTTTCATCATGAGCAGCAGGAATAGTCGTAAAAAAAGTAGTCCATTTCAGTTCGTTATTTCTACATTTTTCTGAGGGGGCGGCCCAACCAATGGTCCGTTCTAGTCCTTTTTCGGCGTACTGTTCCGCACTCGACCTAAGCTTTACTATCTTCTGCATTTCAGAGGTTCCAGCCCCAACCCTCCTGACTAATCACCCCGGATAGGAAATTGGAACTGCGCGTGCCTCAGGACCGCCACGGGGCGCCTTTCGAATGAACTGTTTGAACACTACCTTACATAAGCTTCGTCTTCACAGGTTATCACCTGAATGATAGCTCAGAAACAAGAGATGATGGTGCGCTGATTTAGTAATGGCTTGTGTCTTGCAAGCAGGGATATGATTGTCACACTATTAGCATATTTAGTGATGGCTAAAAAAACCCCAGAAGAAATTGGCGACAATCTGAAACTGATTTTTGCGAATGAAATTTCCAGCGAAACCTTTTTCAGCAGTTGGTGTGCTCTCGGTTCCTTTCTGACTGATTCTCAGGAGGTA
>JAFAXJ010000250.1 GCA_019241095.1 Verrucomicrobiota bacterium
CACGCCCGATAGAACTCCCTGTGCTGATAGAAAACAGGGCTGAAATAGCCTTTACCAAACTTGCCCTGAGAGATATGAATCCGTTCCCAATCACAATTGCTTCCATGTAATCCGTGGTGGATTTTTGCCGGACCGAAGCAATCAATCGATTGCCGATCCATAAGGTTAAGCCAGCAAACAGCCCCCCCACCGCTGGTACAAGAAGACGCTGCCACCACGACAGCGTTATGAAGTCTGAGACGATTCCGGTATTCGAACCGGTAAAAATCCAATGAATCAGTTCACTTGCTTTGCGGAAACCTTCAGAGACAATAGCCCCTGAAAACCCGATAAATGCTGCCCAGGCCAGGATTGTTTGGCGGCCCCTGAGTCTCAGTCGCTCAACCAGCAGCAGTTGCAGCTTCAGGAGCTGCCGCAATGAGAAGGAAAGCCTCGGCTTCTTCTCTAAGGCTGTCTGTTCCATGTTGGCTTCAGGCGATTGCCAATCCCTGAACAAAAGCCTCCAGGTTAGCCGCGCCTGCCAACGTATCGACTTCGTGCTGCGTTCTGAGATTTCTCGCCAGAAAAGACGTAAGCTCGAGATATTCCCTGACCGCTGTTTTTGGAACGCCTATCAAAAAGATTAGCCGCACCGGAATCGCGCCAAAAACAATGGGCTTTTCGCACGTAGCTATTACCAATAGGAGTTCCTGAACGGTATCAGTGCGCGCGTGCGGGAAAGCTATTCCGCTCGAAAGAATCGGCGGATCAGCTTTTTGCCTTTCGAAGATAGCCGATTTCAATGAGGCTAAATCCTTAATGCGTGTATCCTGGCCAACAGCACTCAACATCATTTCGATCGCGTCCTTTTCAGCCGGTGCGTTCAAATGATGAATGAAGATACCCGATCGCAAGTTATCCACTGCAGTTCGACTCAAGACTTCAACCTCCTACAGGGTCGCACTATACCAGATCAGGTGAAACTGAATGGAACAAAGATAACTTTCGGAAACATGTCATTTAACTTCTCTGACCGTCTTCCTTCAATTTTTCGATTTCGCGTAGAATATGGCTGACGATCGTTTCAACGTCGGGCCGCGCGTCTATTTTGATGGCGTTTTCGGGTTCTTCCAGCGCCTCGAATTGGCTATCCATAAGCTCCTTCGGAAAGAAGTGGCCGGTGCGCCCGGATAGACGTTTCCAGACGGTCTCTCGATCAATCTCCAAAAAAATAAACCAGATATTCGGGTGATCTGCCTTCAAAACCTGGCGGTAAGACCGCTTGAGGGCCGAACAGCCCAGCACCACCGATTCATTTCGGCTCAATCTGGCGACGATCTCCCGATGAAGGTGTTGAAGCCATGGCCACCGATCTTCGTCCGTCAGCGGAATGCCCCGATGCATCTTGCTGACATTCCCGGGCGAATGAAAAGTATCTCCGTCAAGAAATTCAACTCCGATCCGGTGAGCTAACCTGGAACCGATTTCGGTTTTTCCGCAACCCGAAACCCCCATCACAATGAACGCTTTGGCATTGTCGTCAGGCATGAACACTAGACTCAGACCAGCATCCGCAGTTCATTCATTGGAGCACGACTCATCCACATCAGGACCATGCCATCTGATTCGGAGAATAAGATGTGCCAATCCCCGTTTTTCAGAAATCCGTGCGGAATCGGGCTGTCGGCAAAAGTTCCCTTATTGACGACGAACAAGTGTAAAAAATCACCATTTGGCAATTCGAAACAGGTGACTGATACCATGTGGCCGCGCCAACGTAAGCTCTTGCATCCAGCTGTCTGCATCCTGCGCAGTTCCTCAGGCACGTTCGGCGCTGTCGGAGCAGCATTCGCCTTCAAAAATTGTTGCGTCTGCTCAAAGCTGTCGGTCGATAAATCCAACACCGGAAGAGGATGAAACAATGCGAGCATATCCGACTGAAAGGCATCGAACTGATTAGCGGCATGAGGGAAATTAAATTTCCCTAAAATAAAACAGCTAATTAGAAGAATAGCCGCGAGCGCAAGCCAACGATATTGGAAGCGTTCCCGATGAATCATCGTGGTACGAACTCCAGTCAAAATCGCGGATTTTAGTTCGGGCGGCGGTTGAACGCTGTTCAACCTCTCCAAAACAATTTCATCAAACTCTCTTTGATCATTAAACCATTTGGCAAGCCCCGGATCCGAACCAATCTGTTCCAGAGCTTTCTTGAAGACAGGATCCTGCGCATCTGCTCCGTTAGGACGATAGGCACTCATCAAGAATCTTGCGCTTTCAGTCGTAACTTTAATGTGAGGCCTTTTCATCTCTTGGTAATGGAATGATCTTCCTTTCTCGTTCGAACACCGATTCGGACAATGTCGCCTTTAGTTGCTCTTTTCCACGAGAAAGGCGGGACATCACCGTCCCGACGGGAATCTCCAGCACCTGAGCTATCTCCTTGTAGGAGAGTTCGCTCAGATAAAATAATTCCAAGGCAACGCGGTAAGTAGTATCGACTTTCGTCATCGCATCCATCACGGCCTTACCGTCAAGGCTACGAAGCGCGTCCGGACTTATAGCTGGTGAATCATGAATCTCTGGTTTGAATTCGACGTGAGGGTGATTGTTTTGTGAACGTACGCCTCGCAAAAATTCGCGTCGCAGCGTCGTAAAAAGCCAACATTTCACCTTAGAAGCATCTCGGATCTGTCGTGAATGCTGAGCAAAAATAAAAAAAGTCTGCTGTGTAAGATCAGCCGCATCAACCTCGTTTCTGCTGAGCGACAAGGCAAAACGATAGAGCGAGGCATAGTGCTCGCTGACTATATCTTCGAAATTTATGTCTCGGAACACGTCAAATTTCCTCTCCTGTCGAAAAATGGCCAAGACACTTCGGAAAACCTGCAGGTGCGATTGGGCGCAGAAGATTCGAACCGTGGGTCGAGAGGAGCTTGGATTTTCGAGTTTTGCATGAAAATTCCGTTGCAAAACTTAGATCCAATTTTCGAAATAGCATAGGCTTTGTTGCCAACACAATGGCTTCTATCGCTGAACTAACTCTGGGAAAGAACCTAAGTAATAGGCGAGCCGTCAAGAGCATCCATGTTCAGAGGTGAAAACTGTTTTGTTCAATCTGGCTGATGATTGGGAGCAGCATGACGTAACTTTGGGCGATTAGAAGGCTGGTAAGACAGAAGAACAGGATTTCTTCGACCGGGATACCTTTCAGCTTGATACCGAGAATCTGCGACTCATCAAAAAACCAGATATTCTCCTGGATGGCGACCATATCTCCAAACGAGAGCCAGCTCCCGACAAAAATTGCTGGTAGCAGAATAGTCAAAGCATTGATCCAAAGGAGGCGCCCCGCCAGAAGCCATTGAAAGACAAGAACCGGACTGAACCAATAAAGGAGGTGAAACAAATAATGATGTTTTGGCAGCAGGTGACCTGCTACAGCGAGGCCAAGCACAATCCATGCAATTGCAAAGAAAACGAGTGGCACCATGAGAGAGGTGATCGAGGGCGTATGAGCAGATCGAAATTGGAGAAGAAATGCAGCACAGTGTGTAAGGAGAAATACTTCCACTGTTTGAAGCACAAAAAATAAATATTCTTCGATGGGGAGAAAGCCGAGTCGGATAACATGCTGTCCTTGCGCAAACCCCCAGAAGCCTTTGGAGACCGCATAACTATCCCAGGGCGAAGTGAACACCATGACAATCACGATGGTAATGAGCAATGTCGTAAACAAAGCAGCTGACCATCCGGCAAGGGCTGAACCCGCGATGCCCAGAAGCAGGAGCGGAAGATTGTATCGTAAATGGAAATCCAGGTAGGTCACGATGTCAGCCAGCATGGCGCAGAAAATCGGTTCTGACCATCGAGATCAGTTTCCACCAACGAATTGCAGCCTACAGCGGTTGATGCCTACGAAGCGTTGCAACCCGCAGTGGCTTCAGGTTGCGTCTGGTTGTTCATTGTGCGAAGCCAAGAAAGAATCGATATGAAAGAATCAAGCCGACGGGTTTGGATCCGTTTACATCCAGAAGACGATGTCATTATAGCGTCTCAGGATATTGCTGCCGGAACTGAGGTAGCCGAGTTGAGTCTTGTCATTCTTCAAGATATTCCGGCCGGACACAAAATATCAGTGCGCGATAGAAATCCCGGTGCGGCCGTGCGGCGCTATAATCAGGTGATTGGATTCGCCAGTCGTACCATCCGCCCTGGAGAACATGTGCATGTTCATAATCTTGAGGTTCGATCATTTTCGAGAGATTATGCTTATTGTGCGGACGCGCGATTAACTCCTGTTATTGATCCGCCAGCCATGTTTCACGGTATTGTCCGAACGGATGGCCGGGTTGCGACACGAAATTATGTAGGAATCATTTCAACGGTTAACTGTTCCGCAACCGTTTCACGAAGGATCGCCGAGATAGTGAATAGAGATTTGATCCCTCGCTACGAAAATGTGCATGGCGCCGTGCCGATAATGCATGGAACGGGATGTGGCATGGCGTCTAAGGGTGAGGGGATCGAGTACTTACGACGTACATTAGCGGGTTATGCTAAACATGTTAACTTCGGCGCAGTGTTAGTAATAGGGTTAGGTTGTGAGGTTAACCAGATGGACGCCCTTTTTATCAGTCAAGGTTTGAACAAGGGCATGTTGATGGAGACGATGACGATCCAAGAATATGGCGGCACCGTCAAAGCGATCAATCACGGAGTCGATCTGATTAGAAACATGCTGCCCGTTGCTAACATTGCGAGACGCCAGCCTGTTCCAGCCAGCCATTTGATCCTCGGCCTTCAGTGTGGCGGTTCGGATGGTTACTCGGGGATCTCGGCTAATCCCGCTCTTGGAGCCGCAGTGGATCTTCTTGTAGCCAACGGCGGAACCGCAATTTTATCGGAGACACCTGAAATTTATGGAGCGGAACATCTATTAACCAGGCGTGCAATCTCGCCGCAAGTTGGCCGGAAAATTCTTTCGCACATTGAATGGTGGGAACGATATACGGCTCGCAATGGTGGAGAAATGGATAACAACCCTTCTCCGGGCAACAAAGCTGGCGGATTGACGACGATCCTCGAAAAGTCATTAGGCGCCATTTCTAAAGGCGGCACCACAAACATTGTTGAGGTTTATGGATATGCCGAACCTGTGACAGCGAAAGGGCTCGTATTCATGGACACACCTGGCCATGACCCAGTCTCTGCAACCGGTCAGGTGGCGGGCGGCGCTAATCTGATCTGTTTCACTACTGGACGAGGCTCTGTTTATGGCTGCAAACCTGCGCCGTCTTTAAAACTCGCAACTAACACTGTCCTATATGATCGAATGGAGGACGATATGGACATCAATTGCGGAGCAATTATAGATGGGGAAGCATCCATCGAAGAACTCGGACAAATTATATTCAGCCGTCTACTCGAGTTGGCGTCGGGTACTCCATCCCGTTCAGAGACTCATGGCTTTGGCGATGAAGAATTTGTGCCCTGGATGATTGGAGCTGTGATGTGAAGCAGCATTCAGGGATCTGAAGCGACCGCCCGGCGCACAGTTCATTGTGGCAGCGGCTCAGTTTGCGCCAACTTTGACATCGCTTGACTTGTCAAAGCTTTTGCTAACTGAAACAACCACATCATGGGATCGACCCCCCTACAGCGCCTGGGCAAGCACTTCTCGACTAACTGTCCGCTATCGTTTAGTTCGAGATGACCCCAGCCGAGTGGCACTTCAGAGGAACTAATCAAGCCTTGAGAGGTAACGAGGTAATGTAGATTAGCCAGCTCATAATTAGTGAGCTGATCGAATTTGGTGTTGCTCATCAGTTGTTTTTGAATGCGATTTATCTTGCGAACGGTCTGTTGATAACCTTGGTGATCGATGCGCGTAAAGTCATAGGTAGCCCATTCAGAAAACAGCGATTCTACCGAAATATTCTCTCTGGCCAGCATTTTGTCGACGTCCATTGTCAGGTCAGTGCGTACTTGCACCCAGTCCTGAAACTGATCACGACAAAGCTTTGCCCCCACAGTGATTCGAAAAGGTATTTGGCGGCCGTTCAAAATCCTTGGCCACGATCGCCTGAGCACCATCGCCATCTATCTAAACCTCACCGACACCCATGTCGTGCAGCAGTGAAATACTTTTGAATCGCCGTGGTGCCAAAGGTGTGG